>JBBSNJ010000321.1:0-4756 GCA_038232775.1 Thermomicrobiales bacterium | reverse complement strand
TCGAGGGTGTACTCGTCGAGGGCGCGATAGGAATCGGGCGGCTCGGGGATGACCCCTTGCCAGAAGTCGGTGGCGCCGACCACGTCGCGCAGGTAGGCGCCGGCGACGAGGCTCTTCGTCTCGGGATCGAGCGAGCGGGTCCAGGACCAGACGACGTCGTTGGCGGTGATCGGCGAACCGTCGGAGAACATCCGGTTCGGGTCGAGGGCGAAGGTGTAAGTCTTGCCGTCCTCGCTGATCTCCCAACCCGTCGCGATGTCGGGGACGACGTTGAGCTCGGCGTCCATCTTGGTCAAGCCGGCCCACATCTGGTAGACGAAGGTGCCGATCTGGTAGACGCTGTAGCCGAAGTGGGGATCGAGCCGGACGTCGCGGGTGATCCCCGGCAGCCGCAGCTCCTGCACCTCGGCGGCGTCTTCCGGCGGCGGCCCCTGGGCGGCGGCGGGGCGCACCCCACGGCCCGCCCACGAGACGGCGGCGGCGCCCGCGGCGCCGTGGATCAGGAGGCGACGGGACAAAGGATGAGACAGCATGGCTCCGCTTCCTTTCGGACGTCGGCCGGCGCGGCGGGCTCGACCGTATCGACCACCGACCGGCCTTTCCGGCATCGCCTGGGCGTTCGCCGCGACGGCGACCGCGTTTCTCCTCTTGGTCCCTCCTCTCCGCGCGCCCGCCGGTGCCGAGCACCGCCTCACGCCTCACGCCTCACGCCGGCACCGCCGACGCCGGCGCGGCCAGCAGCCGCAGTCGCTCCAGCGCCGTGGCGACCATCGCTTCGCCCGTCCCGGCCGCGGTCCAACTGATCCGCGTCCGCCACGTCTCGTAGCCCCCCTGACCAAACGCCGCCGCGGTCGGCACGTAGCCGACCTGGTCGTTCGCCAGGCCGACGATCGCCGTCGTCGGGAAGGGGGAAGCGGCTTTGATCGCCAGACCGAGCTCGACGAAGATCTCGCCAGGTAAGGCAACCAGGGCCAGCCCGCCCAGCCGCATCACCTGGATCTCGGTCGTCCCGGCGTTCGGCATCGCCGCCAAGGCGAGCACGTCCCGCGCGTAGGTCCGCGCCTGACGGGCGGGGATCGGCTGGCCGACGACGAAGCCGAAGGACGCCGCCGGCTCGGGATCGGGGTCCGTGCGGCCGAGGATCGCCTCGGCCCCCGCGACATCGTCGGCGCTGATCGGGCAGCGCTGGAGGGCGAGCGGGACAACATCGGCGGCGAGGAGCGGCGCCTCGGGGCGCCGACCCAGCCGCGCGGCGTTGACCGCCGCCGCCGCGACCGCCCGCGCCACGAGGCGCGCCCGCGCCGCCCCGCGCGCCGGGACCACCGGCTCGAGGTCGATCGCGTTGACGTCGCCCGAGGCGCCGTTGGTCAGCAGGCCGACGCAGCCGTCGCCGAGCAGCCGTGGTACCGCCCACGCGAAGGCGCCGTAGTAGTCGGCCGAGACCGCCCGCTCGTCGTCGGTGCCGACGTAGTGGAGGGCGAGGTTGGCCCAGAGCGCGAGCGGGGTGCCGTCCAGCGCCTCGACCAAGAGCGCGGTCACCGTCGGATCGACCGGGCCGACCGCACCGCGGATGTCGGGATTGCCGACGCCGGGATTGAAGACGACCGTGCCGTCGCCCATCCGGTAGCGGCGGTTGAAGCAGGCTCCCGCCACCTTGGTCGTGCCGTGGGCGAGCCGGGCCGGGCGGAGACGGCTCCCGGCGACGGCGACGGCGTCGTCGATCCGGCCGGCCAGCCAGGCGAGGTCGCCGGGGTCGGCGTCGGCGTCGATCAGCTCGGCGGTCGCGGGGTCGCCGCCGGCCGCCAGCATCGGCCGCTCGCCGGGGTCGCCGCCGCCGCTGGCGGTGACCGGCCCGGTGTGGGTGTGGGTGGCCGAGATCATCACCCGCTCGGCGGGGATGCCGCACCGGGCGGCGACCGCCTCCCGCGCCGCGCCGACGACGTGGCCCGGCAGTCGGATCAGGTCGCAGACGACGAGCGCCAGCGGCGCCGCGCCGTCGTCGAGGACCAGCGACCGCGCCGTCAGGTCGTCGTCGATCGTCTCGGCGCGGCGCTCCTCGAAGTGGCCGGCGAGCGGCGTGCCGAGCGGGGGCGTGATCGTGACGACCCCGGCTCCGGCCCGCAGGCCACCGCCCCCCGCCCCGCTCGAGCGACTCACCTGGCGCCTCCCCGCTGCCGTGGAGTGCCGTCGTCCAACGCGCGCAGTCCCTCCAGCGCCGCCGCGATCATCGCCTCTCCCGCTCCCGGCGCCGGCCAGGCGGAGCGGGCGGCCCACGTCTCGTAGCCTCCCTGACCGAACGCGGCCTCGGTCGGCAGGTAGCCGACGTAGTCGTTGGCGAGGCTGACCACGGTCGCCAGCGGCAGGGGGGATGCCGCCTTCAGGGTCAGGCCGAGCTCGACGAAGAGTTCGCCGGGGATGGCGGCGAGCGCCAGATCGCCGACGCGCATCACCTGGAGCTCGGTCGGCAGCGACGGCGGCATCGCCGCCACCTCGATCACCTCCCACGCGTAGGTCGGCAGTTGCCACTCAGGAATCGGCTGACCGACGACGAAGCCGAAGGACGCCGCCGGCGCGGTGTCGGGAGCCGCGGGGGAGAGGATCGCTTCCGCCAGCGCCACGTCGTCGTCCGTGATCGGGCGGCGCTCGACGCTGAAGGGGATCGTCGCGGCGGCGAGCGGCGGCGCCTGGTGGCGGCGGGCCATCGCCGTCGCCTGGATCGCCGCCGCGGCGACGGCGGTGCCGACCAACCGCGCCCGCGCCGTGCCGAGCGGCAGCGGCACCGCCTGCGCCAGGTCCCGGTTGTTGATGTCGCCGGAAGCGCCATTGGTGAGGAGCCCGACGCAGTGGTCGCCGAGCGCCCGCGCCACCGCCCGCGCGTAGTCGCCGTAGTAGTCGGCCGAGATGGCGAGCGAGTTGTCGTGGCCGACGTAGTGGAGGGCGAGGTTGGCCCAGAGCGCGAGCGGAGCACCGTCAGCGTCCTCGACCAGGAGGGCCGTCACCTGGGGATCGACCGGGCCAACGGCCGGCCCGACGTTCGGCTCGCCCAGCGGCGGGTTGAAGACGACCGTCCCGTCGGCCATCCGGAAGCGGCGGTTGAAACAGACCCCGTTCACCTCCGCCGTGCCCCAGGCGACGCGGGCGGGCTCCCGGCGGGAAGAGGCGATCGCGACCGCGTCGGCGATCCGGCCCGGCAACCACTCCAGGTAGGTCGGGTCCGGCTCGCCGGCGAGGAGGGCGGTCGTCGCCGGGCCGGTGTGGGTGTGGGTGCAGGAGACCATCACCCGCGCCGGCGGGATACCCGTCTGGACCGCGATCCGTGCCTTGGCGGCGGCCACGGTCGGGGCCGCCAGGCAGATCAGGTCGCAGACGACGAGCGCCAGCGGCGCCGCGCCGTCGTCGAGGACCAGGGCCCGCGCCGTCAGGTCGTCGTCGACCGTCTCGGCCCGCCGCTCCTCGAAGCTGCCGGCGATGGCGAGCCCGAGGGGGGCGTGATCGTCGTCACGCCGGTTGCCGCCCGCAGCATCCCGCCGTCCTCCCGTTCGCCCGGCGCCGCTTCCCGGCTCCCAGCTTCGCCGTCCTCATCCCGGGCCCAGGGACCGCGCCTACGCCCGCTGGGCGGGAGCGCGGGGCCATGATGGATGCGCGAGGGACCGCCACGAGGACCGGAGTCGGAAGCCGGAATCGCGACCCACCCCCACGCGGCTGGCCGGCCCGAGATGAATCGCGTTGCAATGTTCGAAACTCTGTACCATCGATGAAGTGACTATAGGGTCCGTCGTGGCCTCCTGTCAACACCCCGGACGATCTCGGTTGCGTGTCCGCGTTCTGCGCCGGGTGCTCGGCACCGTCGACGGCCACCCGGGAGCCGCTCCCGCGCGGCTGCGGCCGGTCCGTTTCCGCGCCTCAGGACCGAGCGCGAGAACGCGACGCGCAACCGGCGATCGCTGATCGGCCGACCCTCGGTGCGCCGCACCGGCGGACGTTATCGGTCGAGAGACGCGGGGTCGGCGGGGTTGCCGAGCCGCGGGAGGCCAAGGACCCGGCCATCGGTCCAGTGGCGCGGGGAGGGCGACCGGGGCGGGAAGCGGGCGCGGCCCAGTGTGCGGCACGCCGGGGAGCGGCGATGCGCCGCCGCCCAGCCGCGGCAGTGGGTGGAGCGGAGCGGGGAGAGGCGGCCGCGAGCCCAGCTCGATCTGGAGGAGACTAGGGCGGAGGGCAGGACGGCCTCGCCCCCCGAACGCCGAGCGCCGATCAGCCGCGGTGCCTGGGAACGCGCGGCAAGGGAGGCCAAACGGGGGCGGGAGGGCGGGCGAAGATCAACGCCGCCGGTGCCGGTCGCGGCCGGCCCGCGCCGGCTCGCGAGCGGAGCCCGCCCCGAGCTAGCGGTCGCGCGCCGCGGGTGGATCGGGCGGCCGTGGCTGAGACTGGGGCGCGACCGCGCCGCCGTCGTTCCAGGCGGGTCGAGGAATCGGGGCTTCCCCTCTGGGCGACGCCGGTTTCCTCGATGCGCTCGAAACGACGGGGAGGAGGGGGAGGGCGGGGAGGCGGCGGCGACGACGCTCCACCGTCCGTGGTTGCTCCGAGGGGCACGGTGGCGAGTCGGGGCCGCCGCTGGCTGCCGCCGGCCCGTGGCCGGCGGCAGCGCCCCCCCTGCCGGCGGCCACCCGGTGGCGCGCCCCGCGGCCGGCACCGCCACCCGGGCGGGGTGGGCCCCCGGGGGCAGCACCGCCGCGGCGTGCCGCGCGACGGGGGCGGC
>JBBSNJ010000320.1:0-4763 GCA_038232775.1 Thermomicrobiales bacterium | reverse complement strand
TGCTGGCGCTGCCCGCCGCCCGCTTCGCCGCCTTGACCGCCGACCCGGCCCTCGATCGCTACCGACACCTGCTCGACGCTCTGGGGCGGCGGCGACCGCACGTCCGCTCGGTCGAGATCGAAGAGCTGCTGGCGCAGGAGAGCGACGTCGCCCGCGCCCCCGCCGACGCCTTCGGGGCGCTCGACAACGCCGACCTGGAGTACGGTCGGGTGCGCGACGAGACGGGCGCCGAGGTGACGCTGACCAAGGCCCGCCACGCCCTGCTGCTGCGGTCGAAGGACCGCGCCGTCCGCCGCGCCAGCAGCGAGGCGTTCAACGCCGCCTACCTGGCCCACAAGCACACGCTGGCGGCGCTGCACGGGGCGTCGGTCCGCGGCGACGCCTTCCGGGCCAAGGTCCGCCGCTACCCCTCGGCGCGGGAGGCGGCGCTTTTCGACAACAATATCCCGACCAGCGTCTACGACGGCCTGATCGTCGCCGTCCGCGC
Organism: Thermomicrobiales bacterium; assembly: GCA_038232775.1. Lineage (GTDB taxonomy): Bacteria > Chloroflexota > Chloroflexia > Thermomicrobiales > UBA6265 > JBBSNJ01. The sequence goes on along the minus strand of JBBSNJ010000320.1, from coordinate 4,276 downwards.
CGCCCGCCCCGTGCTCGATCGCTATCTGGAGCTGCGGCGCCGCATCCTCGGGGTCGAGCGGCTCGAGCTTTACGACCTCCCGGTCCCCCTCTCGCCCGAGCCGGAGCGGCGCTACGACTACCGGGAAGCGGTCGAGGTCGTGCTCGCTGGTCTGGCCCCGCTCGGCCAGCGCTACGTCGATGACCTTCGGGCCGGTTTCGGCGCCCGCTGGGTCGACGTCCACGAGACGAAGGGGAAGCGCTCCGGCGCCTACTCGTGGGGGGTCTACGGCGCGCCGCCGGTGATGCTGATGAACTGGAACGGGACGATCCGGGACGTCTTCACCCTCGCCCACGAGGCGGGGCACGCGATGCACTCCCTCTCCAGCGACCAGGCCCAGCCCTACCACGACGCCGGCTACCCGATCTTCCTGGCCGAGATCGCCTCGACCGTCAACGAGACGCTGCTGACTTGGCACCTCCTGGACGAGACGCCGGCCGCCGACCGGCTCGGCCGCTTCGCCCTCCTCAACCACTTCGCCGACGACTACTTCGGCACCGTAATCCGGCAGACGATGTTCGCCGAGTTCGAAGCGCGGACCCACGCCCAGGCCGAGGCCGACCAGCCCCTCACCCTCGACGGCCTGAGCGACCTCTACGGCGAGCTCTACGAGGCCTACACGCCGGGTGTGGTGGTCGACGACGGCGTCCGCGTCCAGTGGGGCCGCATCCCCCACTTCTACCGCGCCTTCTACGTCTACCAGTACGCCACCGGCCTCTCGGCCGCGATCACCCTCGCCCGCGCCCTGCGGGAGGAGGGCGCCCCGGCCCAGGAGCGCTACCTCCGCTTCCTCGCCGCCGGCGGCAGCGACTACCCCCTACCGATCCTCGCGCGGGCCGGGGTCGATCTGACCACGCCGGAGCCGGTCGAGACCGGGCTGGCCGAGTTCGCGCGGGCGGTCGAGGAGATGGAGCAGTTGGTGGAGGCGAGGGCGCTGGCGGGGACAACGTCGTAGGGGCGCTGCTGGCCGCACCCGTCGAGCGAAGCTCGACAAACGTGGGCGACGATCGCGGCGGTGGCCCTGCAGGGCCACGGGCGCAGCAAGCAGCTCCCCGCCAACGACAACGGCTCGCGACGATTACGCCGGAGGCGCGAAGATTTTCTGCCCCGGATAGACCGTGCTCTCCCCCAACTCCTCCTCGATCCGCAGCAGTTGGTTGTACTTGGCGACGCGGTCGACGCGGGAGGGGGCGCCGGTCTTGATTTGGCCGGCGTTGGTCGCCACCGCCAGGTCGGCGATGAAGTGGTCGCCGGTCTCGCCGGAGCGGTGAGAGATGACCGCATTCAGCCCCGACCGCTGGGCCAGCTCGATCGCGGCGAAGGTCTCCGTCAGCGTCCCGATCTGGTTCGGCTTGACCAGGATCGCGGTCGCCGCCCGCTCCCGGATGCCGCGTGCCAGCCGCTCGGTGTTGGTGACGAACAGATCGTCGCCGACGAGCTGGACCCGGTCGCCGACCCGCTCGCGCAGCGCCGACCAGGTCGCCCAGTCGTCCTCGGCCAGCCCGTCCTCGATCGAGGCGATCGGGTAGCGTTCGCACCAGTCGGCCAGGAAGCCGACCATCTCCTCGGCGGAGAGGGTGCGCCCTTCGCCGGCGAGGACGTACGAACCGTCCTCGAAGAACTCGGTCGCCGCCGGATCGAGGGCGATCACCAAGTCATCGCCGGGGCGGTAGCCGGCCTTCCCGATCGCCTCCAGGATCAGCTCCAGCGCTTCCTCGTTCGAGCCGAGGCTGGGGGCATAGCCGCCCTCGTCGCCGACGCTGGTGTTGAGCCCCCGCCCGTGCAGCACCCCCTTCAGGGCATGAAACACCTCGGTTCCCCAGCGCAGCCCCTCGCGGAAGGAGGGGGCGCCGACCGGCATCACCATGAACTCCTGCATGTCGACGCTGGAGCCTTGGGCGTGCTTTCCGCCGTTGAGGATGTTCATCATCGGCACCGGCAGCGTCCGCGCCGTCGGCCCGCCGAGGTAGCGGTAGAGCGGCAGCCCGACCGCCTCGGCCGCGGCGCGGGCGACCGCGAGCGAGACCCCGAGCAGGGCGTTGGCGCCGAGCTTCCCCTTGTTCGGCGTTCCGTCGAGGTCGATCATCGCTTGGTCGACCGCCGCCTGATCGAGGGCGTCGAGGCCGACGACCGCCTCGGCCAGGTCGTGGTCGACGTGACCGACCGCGGTCAGGACGCCTTTGCCGCCGTAGCGCTGCTTGTCGCCGTCCCGCAGCTCGACCGCCTCGTGGGCGCCGGTCGAGGCGCCGGAGGGGACGGAGGCCGAACCGACGCCGCCGCCCACCAGGGCGACCTCGACCTCGACGGTCGGATTGCCGCGGGAGTCGAGGATCTCCCGACCGTGGATCGCTTCGATCACCGTTTCCAGGCTCATGCGGTGCGACTCCTTGGCTGTCGGTCGAAAGTTCTTCGGCGACCACGGGCGCGCGGGATCGGGGCCGGGCTCAGGTCTCCAACGCGATCGCGTGGCGTTTCTCGCTCGCTGCCGGCGACCGGGACCCGACCCGACGACGCCGGCCCAGCAGCGGGAGGTTGCCGGCGCCGCCGCCGAGTCGGGTCTGGCGGCGTTCTCGTCATTCTGAGCCGGTCGAGGCCGGTCGAGGCAGGTCGAGGCCGGTCGAGGAATCCGCCGCGTTCGCGGAGCGCACGGATCCACAGACAAGCTCGGAGTGCCGGGGGCGATGGTCCCAGCGGAATTCCCCACGGGCCTCGCCGGGACACCGGGCACCCCGGCGGGCAGCTCATCGGGTCGGCTGATGAGGACATCCTCAGGTCGGACACGGCACCCGATCGCCGCGACTCGGCCGACCGTCCGCACCCCGCGCCGGCGGTTCGCGCGGCTCGCTCGTGGCCGACCTCCAGCCAGTGCCGGCCGGCGGCCACAGTATAGGCCGCGACCGCCGACTCCTCAGCCCCACTTCCGCCCGATCCGACCCGCTCCGGTGCCAAAGGAAGGGGAGCCGCGACCGCGGCGAAGGCGTGGCCCCGTCGGTCCCCAACCGATCACTGCCTCGATGCACGGGTCTTGCGACGTGCCAGCCGCTCTCCCTCCGCTGCCGCTGCTGGCGCGGCCTCGACCCCGACCCCGACCCCGACTGATCGCCCGAGGAACGTCAGGTGCACGAGCTGAACGTCGCGCTGGCGGCCGTCGGTGGACTGGTCCTGTTCGTCGGCCTCTTCTCCGGTCTGGGGCGGCGAATCTCCGTCTCCGGGCCGCTGGTAGCCCTCGTGGTCGGGGTGCTGCTCGGGCCGGTCGGGCTTGGACTGCTCGACCCCGCCCGCTGGGGGCGGCAGGAGATCATCCTCGAAGAGGCCGCCCGCCTGAAGCTCGCGATCGGGCTGATGGCGGTTGCGCTTCGCCTGCCGAAGGCCGATCCGCTCCACCGCTGGCGGTCCCTGGCCGTCCTGCTCGGACTCCTGATGCCGCTGATGTGGCTGAGCAGCGGCCTCCTCGTCTTCTTCCTCCTCGGGCTCTCGTTCTGGCCGGCGATGCTCGTCGGCGCCGTCCTCGCGCCGACCGATCCGGTCGTCGCCAGCTCGATCGTCTCCGGCGCCGTGGCCGAGGAGAATTTGCCCGCCTCGATCCGCCACACCATCTCCGCCGAGTCGGGTTTCAACGACGGCCTCGCCTACCCGTTCGCGCTCTTGCCGATCCTGCTCCTGACGCGGTCCGCCAGCGACGCCGTCGGCGACTGGCTGACCCATACCCTCCTCTGGGAGGTCGGCGGTGCCGCCCTCTTCGGGGTCGGACTCGGCCTCCTGGCGGGACGGCTCCTCGAGTGGGCCGAGGACAAGGGACTGGTCAAGAAGACGTCGTTCCTCGCCTACGCCGTCGCCCTCTCGCTGGTCGCCCTCGGCGGCGGGAAACTCCTCGGGCTGGACGGCATCCTGGCCGTCTTCGTGGCCGGCGTTGCCTTCGACGGCGTCGTCGATGACGACGAGCGGGTCGAGGAAGAGCGGGTGCAGGAGGCCGTCAACCGCTTCTTCACGCTGCCCGTCTTCGTGCTCCTCGGGCTGTCGCTGCCGTGGCGGGAGTGGGGGGAGCTCGGGTGGCGCGGCCCGCTGCTCCTGGCCGCGGTGCTGCTCCTGCGGCGGCTGCCGGGGATGCTGGCGCTGCGGCCCCTGCTCGGCAACGTCGCGGCGCTGCCGGACGCCCTCTTCATGGGCTGGTTCGGCCCGGTCGGCGTCGCCGCCATCTTCTACGCGAGCTTGGCCGAACACCGGGCCGGGGTCCGCG
>JBBSNJ010000319.1:0-4764 GCA_038232775.1 Thermomicrobiales bacterium | reverse complement strand
TGCTGCCGCCCGGGTCGGTCGTCAAGCTGGAAGATCCGCCGACGGCGCCGAAGATCGCCGCCCTCCTTGCCGCCACCGACCGGTTCCAGGTCTTCGGCGGCCTCGGCGGCGTGGCGCTCCTGGCCGAGCTCGACGCCGGCGCCGCCGGCGCGATGACCGGCTTCGCCTTCCCCGAGACCCTGGTCCGGATCGTCGCCGCCCACCGCGCCGGCGACCGCGCCGCCGCCCGGCGCGCGTTCGAGGCTGCCCTGCCGCTGATCGTGTTCGAGGCCCAGCCGGGGGCCGGCGTCGGCTTGCGCAAGGAGATCCTGCGCCGCCGGGGCGCGATCGCCCACGCGGTCGTCCGCCAACCCGCCCCGGTGCCGGCTCCCGTCCTCGTCGCCGCCCTCGACGAGCTGCTGGCCGAGGCGCCGGTGTCGGCGTGAGCGGGGGGCTGACCTGGTCGGGGCGGGAGCGGGAGTTCGCCCCGCCGCGGCCACGAGCGAGGGCGCGACCACGGTGCGCCGCGACGACGAGACTGGGGCCGCGCCGACCGCGGCCGTGATCCATCGGAGGCGCTGATGCCCATCGACGAGGTCGTGCCCGGCATTTTTCGGATCGAGAGCGTCCTCGGGCCGCGCCCGTTCGCCCAGTATCTCCTCTGGGGCGGGGCGGGCTGGGGGACGCGCTCGCTGTTGGTCGACACCGGCGTCGCCGCGACCCCGGGGGAGGTTATCCTGCCGGCCCTGGGCGAGGTCGGGCTCGACCCGGCCGCCCTCGACTGGGTCCTCCTCTCCCACGCCGACGTCGACCACGTCGGTGGCAACGCCGCCGTCCGGGCCGCCGCGCCGCGGGCCTTGTTCGCCGCCCACGCCCTCGACGCGCCCTGGGTCGCCAGCGCCGAACGGATGCTGGAGGAACGCTACGGCTGGTACGCCGCCCACGGCGCCGGCGCCGACTACGACGAGGCGACCACGGCCTGGCTGCGCGACAACTTCGGCCCCGACGTCTCGCTCGACCTGGAGCTGGCCGGGGGCGAGCGCATCCGGCTCGGCCCGGAGTTGACGGTCGAGCTGCTCCTCCTACCCGGCCATTCCCCCGGTCACGTCGGTCTCTGGGACGCCGCCTCGCGGACGGCGGTGATCACCGACGCGGCGCTCGGGGCCGGGTTGCTCGACCAAGCGGGGGCGATCATCCACCCGCCCCCCTACTTCGACGCCGCCGCCTACGAGGGGAGCATCGCCCGTCTGCGGGAGCTCGGCCCGGCGCGGCTGCTGACCGCCCACTACGCCCCGATCGAGGGCGCGGCCGTCGCCGCCTTCCTCGACCAAAGCGCCGCCTTCGTCGCCCGCACCCGCGCCGCCGTCGAAGGCGCCCTCGGGGAGGGGGAGGCCACCCTCGGCGCCTTGCTCGCCCGGTTGGGACCGGCGCTCGGCCCCTTCAGCTCGATGCCGAACGAACTCGGCGGGCCGATCCGCGCCCACCTGCGGGAGTTGGTGGCGGCCGGCCGGGCCGAAGAGGTCGCGGCCGAGCCGACGGCGTGGCGGACGGTGTCCTCATGAGCGTCGGCGAGCCGACAACCGAGGCGGTGCAGCCGGCGCCCGCCGGAGCGGTAGCTCCCCACTGGGGGCGGCGCGCCTGGGACACCGTGGCGCCGGTGGTCGGCGCGCGGGAGTCCGCGATCCTCGTCTTTCTCCTCCTGGCGAGCCTGATCATCGGCCTGATCCGCCCCACCTTCTTCGCCGGCGCCAACTTGCTGGCGATGGGCCGCCAGATGTCCGAGATCGCGATCATGGCGACCGCCGCTACCTTCCTGATCACCTCCCGCGAGCTCGACCTCTCGGTGGGGTCCGTCTTCGGCTTCTGCACGCTGCTGATGGCGCTCCTGGCCCAGAACCAAGGGTTCGATCTCTGGCTGGCGCTGGGGGTCGCGTTGTTGGTCGCCGCCGGGCTCGGGTTCGCGAACGGCTTCATCGTCACCCGCGGCCGGGTGCCCTCCTTCATCGTGACCCTCGGCGCCCTCTACATCGTGCGTGGGGCCGCCTTGGTGACCTCCGCCTATCCGGTCGCCCGCTTGCCGCACCCGACCTTCTACAATGTCCTGGCGGGCAAGCTCTGGGGGGTTCCGGTCCAAATCTTCTGGATGCTCCTGATCGTGGTCGGCGGCACCTTGGTGTTTCGCCGCACCGTCTTTGGCTACCAGGTGCGCGCGACCGGCAGCAACGAGGCCGCCGCCCGGTTGGCCGGCATCCCGGTCCGCCGGGTGAAGGTCACCTGCTTCGTCCTCAGCTCCGTCTTCGCCGCCTTCGCCGGTGCCCTCTCCTTCGCCCACCTGACCTCGATCTCCCCGACCGCCGGCGCCGGCGACGAGCTGACGGTGATCGCCGCCGTCGTCATCGGCGGCACCTCGCTCTTCGGCGGGCCAGGGACGGTGATCGGCACCTTCCTCGGCGCCGCGCTGCTGACCGTCGTCCGCAACGGCCTCGTCCAGATCGGCGGCGAAGGTCGCCTCCAGGAGGCGTTCCTGGGGGGGATCATCATCCTCGCCGTCTTGATCCACACGCACGTGGGGCGAAGGAGGTGATGGAGCGAGTCGTCGGCGTCCGATGCCGCGGTGCCGGAGTGCGTCGCGTTCGAGAGGAGACAACGATGCGGTTTACGACACGGCTGTCGCCCCTGCTCCTGCTGCTGCTCCTGATCGCCGGCCCGGTCTTGGCCGGACGCCCCGGCGGGGTGGCCGCGGCCCAAGACGAGCCGTTGAGCTTCGTCTTCGTCACCCACGACCTCGGCGCCGGTATCTTCGCCCCGGTCCGCCGCGGGATGGAGGACGCTTGCGCGATGGTCGGGGCCGAGTGCGAGTTCATCGGCCCCCAGAACTACGACCCGGCGCAGCAAGTCTCCCTCCTCGAGGCGACCATCGCGCGCCAACCGGACGGCATCGCGACCACGCGACCCGAGCCGGGGGTCTACGACGCCGTCATCACGCAGGCGCAGGAGGCGGGGATCAAGGTCGTCACCTTCAACACCAACGACCCGACCGCGGACGAGGTCGCGCCGGCGCCCTTCGTCGGCCAGAACTTCACCAACTACGGCGAGATCTGGGCGCGCGAGATCATGCGCGTGCTGCCCGACGGCGGCAAGATCGGCGTCACCGATTGCTGCCCCGGCCACTTCGCGCTCGAGGAGCGGATCCGCTCGATGACGGAGACGCTGGAAGCTGAGGGGGGCGGCAAGTACGAGCTCCTCGACACGATCATCACCGGCACCGACGAGACGGAGACCTACGGCGCGATCGAGGCGTTCTACCAGGCGAACCCGGACGTCAAGATGATCACCGGGGTCGACTACTACAGCTACGTGATCGCCCAGTTCATCCTCAACAACGAACTTCAAGGGAAGCTGCTGGCGGGCGGCTCCGATCTGGCTCCGGGCCAGGTCGACGGTCTGCGCGAGGGCTACGTCGCCTTCGGCCTCGGGCAGAACCCCTACCTCCAAGGGTTCTACCCGGTGATGATGATGTACCAGGAGATCGAGTACGGCATTCGTCCGATCACGATCGACACTGGGACCGACGTCGTCACCCCGGAGAACGTCGAGGAGTACAACCCCGAGTTCCGTTAGGACGACGGGGCTCGCTGCCGACCGCCGCCCCGGTCCCCGATCGTCGGGGGCCGGAGCGGCCGGATATCGAGCGCCGGTGAGGGTGCGACGATGACGACGCCGGAGCCCTTGATCGAGTTCCACGAGGTGAGCAAGCGCTTCGGCGGCGTGCGCGCGTTGCAGCGGGTGAGTTTCGGCGTGCCGCGGGGGGAGGTCCACGCCCTGGTCGGGGAGAACGGCTCGGGCAAGTCGACGCTGATCCGGATCTGCGGCGGCGTCTTCCCGCCCGACGAGGGGGTGGTCCGCTATGACGGGCGCCCGGTGCGCTTCGCCGACCCCCTGGCGGCGCGGGCCGCCGGGATCAGCGTCGTCCATCAGGAGATCCCGATTTGCCCGGATCTCACGGCGGCGCAGAACGTGTTGCTCGGTCGGGTGCTGCCCCGCCGCGGCGGGCTAGTCGATTGGGCCGAGGCGAACCGGCGGGCGGCGGCGGCGTTCTCCCGGCTCGGCGTCCAGGTGCGGCCGACCGCGCTCGCCGGCGATCTGCCGATCGCCCAGCGCCAACAGGTGGCGATCGCCCAGGCGCTCTCGCACGAGGCCAAGCTGCTGATCCTCGACGAGCCGACGTCGGCGCTCAACCGGCAAGAGACGGAGCACCTCTTCGCCCTGGTCCGCGGTCTTAAGGCGCAAGGGGTGACGATCCTCTACGTTTCGCACCGGCTGGAGGAGGTGTTCGGCGTCGCCGACCGGATCACGGCGCTGCGCGATGGGCACTACGTCGGCACGGTGCCGCGGGCCGAGGCGACGCCGGAAAGCATCGTCCGGATGATGGTCGGGCGGGAGATCGCCCAGCTCTTTCCGAAGGAAGGGGTGGCGGCCGACGACGCCCTCCTCTCCGTCCGCGGTCTCGAGTCCCGCGGGCGGTTCGCGGCGGTCTCGTTCGACCTGCGGCGGGGCGAGGTGCTGGGGTTGGTCGGCCTCCAAGGATCGGGGACGAGCGAGGTGCTGCGGGCACTGGCGGGGCACGACCCGAACGCCGGCGGCGAAGTGCGGCTGGCGGGGAAACCGGTCCGGCTCGCCTCGCCGGCGGCGGCGATCCGGCAGCGGATCGCGTTCGTCCCGGCCGACCGTCAGGGGGAAGGGCTCTTCGCGCCGATGTCGGTGCGGGAGAACGCCGGACTGCTG
>JBBSNJ010000318.1:0-4765 GCA_038232775.1 Thermomicrobiales bacterium | reverse complement strand
CGGCGGCCGCGTCCGCTGGCCTACTCGACGGTGAACTCGGCGACCATGCCGCGCATCGCGTGCGGGATCCCCTCCGGTACATCGACGAAGCAGACCAGGGTGTAGCTCCCCGGCTCGAGCCCCGTCAGCCCCAGGTAGCCGGTCTGCCCGGGCTGGGCGAAGGCGAAGCCGAAGAACTCGATCTGCTCCTCCGGCACCTCGCCGGCTAACACCCCCTCGACCGTCGCCCCCGCCGGTAGCCGAAGGACGACCAGCTCGTGCAGGTAGTCGCCGGTATTCGGCGCCTCGACGGCGATCGTCGCGCCCGCCGGCGCGGTCGTCTGGCTCAGGATGTAGGCGAAGTCGACCATCTCGGCGGTGACCGACACGTCCGCCCCTGCCAACGACTGCCCCTCGAACTGGTCGAGCTTGAGGTACTCCCCCTCGGGCACGAAGTACCAGCGCTGGTGGAGCATGGTGTACGGCGTGTAGAGGCCGGAGTAGACGATGTCGACGCTGAGGCGACCGTCCTCGTGCGTCCGAGCGTCGCCGAGCGACTCGACGGTGACCGGGGCGACCTCGAAATCGACCAGGGCGTCGTAGGGGTTGGTGATCCCAAACTCGGCCATCAGGAAGGCCGGGGTCATCAGGGCGACGAGCCCTTCGGCGTCGGTCACGTTGATGCAGGCGACGATGTTCTCGGCGCCGGCGGTCGCCTCGTCGGCGGTGGCGGCGTCGGCCGGGGTGCCGGCCGGGGCCGGCTGCGGGGTCGCTTGCTCCAGCGCCTCGGCCACCTCATCGGCCTGCCCGACCGCGTCCGGCATCCCCTCCTCCAAGGCGGCCATCTCGCCGGCGGGGGTCGCCTCGGCCGGGGGTGGCCCCTCCATCTCCTCCATCGGTGTCGGCGTGCCGGGCGGCAACTCCGGCGCGTTGCAGGCGGCGGCGGTTGGGGAGGCGTCTTGGCGGGCGAGGGTGGCGGTCGGGACGGCGCTACCAATGGTCAGCGCGAGCAGCAGGGCGACCCATCGGATTGATCGAGGAATCATGGTTCTCCTCCTCCTTGGTTTCGGTAACTCAGGCGATCGTCCTCGACGGTTGTTGTTCCACAAATGTTGCAAGCGGGGATAGAACGATCCCGACTGTTTGCCTCCTGAACTGGCCTCCTTGCTTTGCTCGCTACGGGACCGGTGATGCGGGCGGCGACGCCGTGCTCGACGGGATGATCGACGCCACCACCACGGAAGCCGCCTCCTGCCCATCGTTGCGGACCTCGCCGCCGACGAGCGGCGGAAAAACGGCGTAGTCGCCCGCCGCCAGCGTGAACTCGGTCTCGGCAGTGACCGCTTCCCCGGGTGCGTCGGTCGCCCCGGAGCGGGTGATCGTCACCGGCGCGTCGAGGGCGGCGGTCAGTTCGCCGGCTTCTTGGTAGACCAGGGAAATCTCGGGGGCGGGCTCGACCCGATAGACAACGCCCGGAGTGAACGTCAGGCGGTAAAGCGCCGGCGCCTCCTGTCCCGGCTCGAATGCGAGAGCCTCGGCGGTGACGCCCGGGGCGATCTCGAAGCCGGCCGGCGAGGGCGTTCCCTCTTGTGCCAGAGCAGTGGCGCCGACGCCGGACAGGCCGAGCGAGACGACCGCGAAGATCCAGAACATGAGCGCTGGTCGGCGCATTTTCCGTTTCCTCTCTGTTGACTGGCGGCCGTTGTGGCGGCCGAGCGACGGCGCTGCTCACCGTCATCTCGTGCCGTCGTGGCCTACGACTCGGCGACGGTAATCACGTCCGCCATGCCCTCGAGCGCGTGCGGGATTCCCTGATTGTTCGGGTCGGGCACGAAGCAGAAGAGGACGTGATCGCCCGGTTCCAAATTGGCGGCGATCCATTCGGTCGTGCCCGCCGATTGGACCGCCGCGTACGCGGCCTCGGAGAACGCATCGGGATCAGGCATGTCCGGAGACGGGGTAGCGCCACTCTCCGGGTCGAAGGTCAGCAGCAGCTCGACCTGCTCCATCGTGATCGGCTCCGGGGGAGCCGATGAAAACGACGAAGTGCGGCTGGTCGCTCTTGTTGTCGATCCGGATGGTCTGCGGCCCGGGGGCGAGATCCCCCGCCAGCTCGAAGGCGTAGCCCTCGGCGGTCCCGACCTCGATGATCGAGGCCTCAGCGTCCGGCTCCGGCAGGTCCGCGGGCAGTTCCCCGGTCACCGCGAGCGGCACCGGCGCGATCGGTGAGGTCGGGTCGTCGCTCCAGACGCCGTAGTCGCCGGGCGGGAGATCGACGATCGCCCGGCCGCTGCCGCCCGGCCCGACGCCGACGCCGCCGGAGAGGTGGGTCTCGTACAACCAGGCGAGCTCGGCGAGGGGGTCGCCCTCCTCCCCGGGCGCCGCCGACCCGTCGGCGATGGTGTGCACCGCACCGAGGTCGTCGATGGTCTTCCCCTCCGGCAGGCGGACGAAGTCGACGCCGGCGTCGAGGTCGGTGTCGTTGCTGAAGGTGACGACGTAGCGGCCGGCCGCAGTCTCCTCGGGTAGGCCCTCGAAACCGCCCTCGGTCAGGGTGACCTCGAGCTCCGGGAGTCCCAACGCGTCGGCGAATGTGGCACCATCCCCGGCAGGAGTCGCGTCCTGGGCGATCGCCGGGGCGATGGAGACGCTCGCACCGAAGGCGAGCGTCACCATAAACGGCACGAGGCCGCGCATTTTTCGGTCCTCCTTGGTCGTGAATCGGTCTGCGGTGTCACCAGTCCATGGTCCGGAACGTTGTTCCTCCCCTAGGATCAATCGAGTCCCTGCCGGATCGCGTAGGCGGCGGCGGCGGTGCGGGAGCCGACCCCGAGCTTGCGGAGGAGATTGGAGACGTGCCACTCGACCGTGCGCTGGCGGATCGCCAGTGCCTCGGCGATCTGGCGATCGGTTCCCCCCTCGGCGACGAGACGCAGCACCGCCAATTCCCGCTCCGTCAAGGGGGCGGCCTCGCTGCTCGGCCCGCCCACCGCGTCCGGCGAACGGCACCGCTCGCCGGATCGCGGCTGCTCCATCGTCCTGCCTCCATCGGCGCCTCCCACGGCCGTCGCGTCCGGGAGTTGGACCCGTCCGCCAACGGGGTCGGCTTTCCCCCGCGGCACCATCATGGTTCCCGGCCGCCGTCTCGACCCCGGGGGAATTACCGGTTTCCCGCCGAATCGAGCAGCCACCGACCCCGTAGGATTACCGGGTCGGTGGCCCGGAGAACGCCCTCTCCCGATCAGAGGAGCGCGACCAACACGCGTCCCCTCCCAGTCTCAGCCGCCGGTTCCGCACCAGAGACTCGACGTCATGCTTCTCCCACCAATTGCCCCGTCCGACGCTGCCCGGTGGCCGCCCTCGCCGTCGGGCGAAGCGCCTTCATCCGCTGCGCCAGGTCGGCGACTGGCTAGGCGGCGATGCCTCCTACTTCGGCGTACGGTTGTCCGCGTGCAGGATCTCCAGCCGTTGCGCATCCCCGGGGATCGTGGGGGAGAAATGTTGGAAGAAGGTGTCGGTGCCCGAGCGAGGGATCGGGCAGGTGAAATCGGCGGTCGCGCAGCGCGTCGGGCAGACGAACTCCTGCGACCTCGCGATCTCGGCACCCCGCCCATCGCGGATGAGCACCACGACGTGGCCCCGCAGCGCCGAGAGCGGCTCCGTGTTTTTGGTGAACGTCTCGATCGTCGACGTACCGTCGGGGTAGAAGACCGCATCGGACCGCATCGTCTTGCTGAGCCCGAAAGTCGTCGTCTTGGTTGCCCGGATCGGGGCGCGAACGCACGTCCCCTGCTCGCAGGTGCCGTCGCCGCAGTGGGCGTTCGTGCAGCATTGGCGACAAGCACCATCGCAGCTGCGCAGTCCGTCGGAGCAGCCGAAGATGCCGTCGTTGCGACAGACCTGGTTCACGCCGCCACAGTCGCTGTTCGTGCAGCATTGGCTGCGCGGGACGCCGGAACCCTGGCACGCCTTCCGGTCGTCGGCGCAGCGGCAGGAGCCGTTATCGCAGGTCTCGCCAGCGCCGTAGCCACCACAGCTCCCACCGCAGCCGTCGGCGCCGCACACCTTCCTTTCGCAAGCGGGGGCGCAACCTGGCTCCCGGCACTTCCCATCGACGCATTTCTGTCCCGTCGCGCAGCGGGCCCCGGAGCAGGCGGTCCGTCCACGGATGCAACGGCACTTCCCCCCTTGCACTTCGCCCCGGAGCAGCATTTGGTGTCCGTCGAGAGACAGCGCGTCACGGACACGACGTCGAACGGCACCATCCTGCCCCCGACAAAGGGCGGACGGTACCCGGAGGATCACCGGCTTTCGGGAGGGTCGGTTGATGAGGCGCCCCGTAGGGCCACGGGGTCGCGGGCTCAGGCAAGCCCGTGCCGCGCCGCGTAGGCGGCGGCGGCGCTGCGCGAGCCGAGATCGAGCTTGGCCAGCAGGTTAGCGACGTGGTACTCGACGGTGCGCGGGCTGATCGCGAGCGAGGCCGCGATCTCCCGGTCCGAGCGCCCCATCACCACCTGCGCCAGCACTTCCCGCTCGCGGGGCGTCAGCCGGGCGGCCGCCGGTGGCCGCACCTCCGCCGCCGAGGTGGGGGCGGGAGGCGGCGCCGCCGGCCCAGCGAGCGCAGCCACGGCCTCGGCCACCGCGTCCTCGGGCGCGAGCGCGGCACCCGCCCCCCGCGCCGCGAAGAAGGCCGCGCCGCCGAGCGCGCGCCGCGCCCCCGCCATCGTCCGTTCGAATCGCGACTCGAGTTGAGCCGGTCGGGCGGCCCCCGTCGCCTCGCGCAGCG
>JBBSNJ010000317.1:0-4768 GCA_038232775.1 Thermomicrobiales bacterium | reverse complement strand
CCAAGCCCCCCCAGCGCGGGCCCCCCCGCCCTTGTTGCCCGGTTGCGGGGCCGCCGCCCCCCGCCGTGCGCTGCCCCTTGCCTCCCCCACCCGGCATTTTGCCCTATTGTGGGGGGGGGGGGGCCGACGCCACTCGTCGCCGCCGTTGGGTGGACGGAGGATGTCCAATGGTTCCGCGCTTGTCGAAAGGGATCAGCCGGCGCCGCATGCTCGGCTCGCTCGGCTTGGCCGGCGCCGGCACCGCCACGTTGGGCGCGGCGGCGCTCGGGATCGGGGGCGGCCCTGCCCCAGCTTCTGCCGGGCCGCACCATGCGCCGCTGCTGGCGCCGGGAGCCTTGCCCCAGGGCCAGTCGGAGCCCCCCACCGTCGAAGAGATGGACGCCATGCACGAGGCCGGCGTCCAGGCCTTCGTCAGCGGCACGGCCGCGACCGAGGGCCTCGGCGGCCAGCCGCTCGCCTTCGAGCTGGACGGCGGGGTCAAGGTCTTCGACCTGACCTGCCAGGTCGTGCAGTGGGAGTTTCTGCCCGGCAAGCGGGTCGAGGCCTTCGCCTACAACGGGGTCGTGCCGGGACCAGAGATCCGGGTGACGGAGGGCGATCGGGTCCGGATCAACGTCACCAACGAGCTGCCGGAGAGCACGGTCGTCCACTGGCACGGGCTGGTGATCCCCAACAGCATGGACGGGGTGCCGTTCATCACCCAGCCGCCGATCAAACCGGGCGAGCGCTTCACCTACGAGTTCGACATCCGGGACGGCAACGCCGGCTCCCACATGTACCACTCGCACCACAACTCGGCGGCCCAGGTCACCAAAGGGCTGCTCGGCCCGTTCATCGTCGAGCCGCGGCTGCCGGGCGACCGGCCGATGTTCAACCGGGAGTACACGATCATCCTCAACGACGGGCCGATCGGCGGCTACAGCCTCAACGGCAAGAGCTTCCCGTCGACGCCGGCGTTCACGGCCAAGAAGGGGGACACGGTGATGTTCCGCTTCATGAATGAAGGGATGATGATCCACCCGATGCACCTGCACGGGATGCCGATGACGGTGATCGCCCAGGACGGCTACCTGCTGCCGCGGGAGTACCGCTGCGACACCTTGAACATCGCCCCCGGGCAGCGGTTCGAGGCGCTGGTCCACGCCACCGAGCCGGGAGTCTGGGCCTTCCACTGCCACATCCTGAGCCACGCCGAGAGCGAGCACGGGATGTTCGGGATGGTCACGGCGCTGATCGTCGAGGACTAGCCGAAGGCCGAAGCGAGGCGGCGAGACAGCGAGGCAGGGGGGCGTCACGCCCCCGACGCCCCCCCCTGCCTCGCACCGGGACTTCCCGGCCCAACAAGGAGGCGGCAACGTGCGGCGGATGGCAGTGATCGTGTCGGTGGTGGCCGCGGTGATGGCGGCAGCCTGGCTCCCCGCCCTGGGAGCGGGCCAGGGGACGGCGGGGGAGGCGCGGCATCCCCTGGTAGGCTCTTGGGAAGTGTTGATCAGCTACGAGGGGGCGACGGCGATCGAGGTGACGAATCTGGCGACGTTCGGCGCCGACGGCACCCTGCTGGTGGCGAGCGCCGGCCAGTTGCCGAACATCCCCGGCGTCTTCGGCACGGGCCTGGTCCTGACGGAAGGGCACGGCGCCTGGGCGGCGACCGGGGAGCGGACCGCGGACGTCACCTATCGCTCCCTGACGCTCGACCAGACGGGCAGCATCTCGAGCACCAACATCGCCCGGATGAGCCTCGCGGTCGATCCCTCGGGTGACGCCTACAGCGGGACGTGCAGCCTGGAGCTGATCAGCCCGAACGGCAATTCGATGGGCTCCGGCACGGGAACGGTGCGGGCCGAGCGGATCGCCGTCGAGCCGCCGGCGACCCCGGTCGCGACGCCGGCGGCGTAGCGCTCCCTGGTCGGTGGTCGAGCGGTCCCGTTTCTCGATCAACAGGCGGAGCCAAGCCGCGACGATGGGGTCGCGGCGGAACGAGCGCGGAGTGGAGGCGGCCCCGCGAGGAGGCAGGAGTGATGGGTACCTTTCGGATTCCGGCAGGACCGGCGACGGTGGAGTCAGAGATCGCGCTTCGGCTGGAAGAGGCACGGTCGGATCGCCGCGGCTTTCTCGCGCGGGCGGCGGGCCTTGGCCTCGCCCTCCCGGCGCTGGGTGGCGCGGCCATCGTCGCCGGCGCCCAACAGCCGACCCCGCTGCCGCATGAGGGGCACGTCCCGCCGGAGGGCACGGTTCCCGCCGGCTACATCGGCTCCGATCCTGAGAGCCCGAGCACCGGCATGCAAACCCCCGTGCTGGCGCTGGCCGAGCCATTCCGCGTCGACGACCCGGTGCTGCCCCGAGTCGAAGCGGGGTCGAAAGAGATCACCATCGTCGCCAAGGACGCGACCGTCGTCATCGCCAAGGACACCCTCTACGCCGGGTGGACCTTCGACGGCACGATCCCGGGACGGGCGCTGCGCGTGGTCGAGGGGGACGAGGTCAACTTCACGTTCAAGGTCGACCCGGGGGCCAGCACCTCCCACTCGGTCGACTTCCACTCGGCCAAGACGCCGCCGGACAAGAGCTACAAGACGATCGCCCCCGGCGAGGAGTTCTCCTGGACCTTCCGCCCGCCGCACGCCGGTGCCTACATGTACCACTGCGGCACGCCGCCGGTCCTGATGCACATCGCCTCCGGCATGTACGGCGCCATGATCGTCGATCCGAAGGAGGGCTGGTCCCCCGCCCAGGAGCTGATCTTCGTCCAGAGCGATTTCTACCTGGAGGATGGCGAGAGCGGGGTCAAGGTGCCCAGCTACGAGAAGATGCTGGGCCACGGCGACATGGACTACGTCGTCTTCAACGGCTACGTCAACCAGTACGTGGAGAATCCGATCACGGTCCGCGTCGGCGAGCCGGTCCGCATCTTCGTCGTCAACGCCGGGCCGAACGTCTGTTCCAGCTTCCACGTCGTCGGCGCCATCTTCGACCGCGCCTACGTCAACGCCAACCCCCGCAACGAGCTGTTCGGCCTCCAGTCGATCACGATCGGCCCCGGCGACGGCGCCTGCGTCGAGTTCACCCTGGAGGAACCGGGCGAGTACGTCGCGGTCAACCATGCCTTCGGCCACGCCGCCCACGGCGCGATCGCGGTGATCCGGGCGGTCCAGGATGGCACCCCCGGCGTCGTCGTCGCGGCGAGCCCGGCCGCCAGCCCGGCGGCGAGCCCGGCCGCGGCGGCCGCCGGCGGAGCGATCACGATCGAGGCGTTCGACATCGGCTGGCGCTACGACGGGCAGGAGACGACGCCCACCTCCCCGCTTAGCGCGCCGGTCGCACCGGGGGCGACGATCAACCTGCCGAACACGGGCGTGGCCGAGCACAACTTCGTCGTCGCTGAGTGGGGCATCCTGCTCGACATCCCGATCAGCGGCAGCGTCCAGGCCACGGTGCCGGCCGACGCCGCGCCGGGCGAGTACCGCTTCTACTGCAGCATTCCTGGCCACGAGGCGGCGGGCATGGTCGGCACGCTGGTCGTCCAATAATCCAGGAATCGACGTTGGCGGCATCGGACGCGGCGGCGGGCCATCGAGTCCGCCGCCGCGGCTGGATCGGGTCGCGGGAGTGACGGATCGATGAGCGATGACACGAACCTGGGCAGCTTCGATCTCGTGGCGGAGATCGGTCGGTTCCCGCCGGGCGAGAACCCTCCAGGGCGGCGGGCCGAAACGCTCATCAAGAGAGATCGCCTGCGGGTCGTCCTGGTCACGATGCGATCCGGGGCCGAGCTGCGCGAGCACACCGCACCGGGTCCGATCATGATCCACGCCCTCGCGGGTCGGTTCGCGGTCACCGTCGCCGGCCAAGAGCGGGAGCTGCCGGCCGGGTCGATCACCGCGCTCGCGGCGGATGTGCCCCACTCGGTCCTGGCGCGGGAAGACGGCGCGTTCCTGCTGACCATCGCCTGGCCGGGGAGCGAGCGAGCGCTGGCGGTGGAGGATCAGGCGTGACGGCGGCCGGTGGGCGGGGCCGGGCGGCGGTAAGACCGTGGACCGACTGACCTCGCTGATGGTCCGGGCGTCCTTCGCCTGGCTCCTGGCGGGCGTCCTCCTCGGCGGGCTGATGCTGACCGATCGTCTCGCACCGGGCGCCTGGCGCGCCTGGGTCTCGCCGACCCACGGCCACATCCTCTTCGTCGGCTGGTTCGTCCAGTTCGTCGTCGGGATCGCCTACTGGCTCCTCCCCCGGCGGCGCACGACCGAGCGCCCGCTCGGCTACGGGGAGCGGGCCGCGCTCCTCGCTGCCATTGCCCTCAACGGCGGTCTCCTCCTGCGGGCGGTGGCGGAGCCGGCGGAGCGGACGGGCCACGTTGGTGGGTGGACCCAGAGCGCGCTCGTCGCCTCCGCGGCACTCCAAGTCGCGGCCGTCGCGATCTTCGTCGCCCAGCTCTGGCCCCGCGCCGGAGCACGGCCGATCCGGGGAGCCCGTCCCAAGGGGGCGGTGGAAACTGAGGTGAGACGATGACAACCACGATCCGTTCAACCGATGCCGCGCCGACGGCGTTGCTCGAAGTCACCGTCCGGGATCTGGTCGCCGCCTATCCCGAGACGATGACGGTCCTGGCCCCGCTCGGCCTCGATCTTTGCTGCGGCGGTGGCCATCGACTCGGCGAAGCGCTCGCCCTCCACAATCTCGACCCCGCCGCCGTCCTGGCCCGGCTCGCTCCGCTCGTGGGCGACCCCGGCGCGCCGGCGCGCCGGCGAGCTGACGCGATGTGTCCGCGTTT
>JBBSNJ010000316.1:0-4774 GCA_038232775.1 Thermomicrobiales bacterium | reverse complement strand
GTCAGGCAGGCCGCCTGCCGCCCGGCCAACTCCAGTGCGGCGTCCTCCGCCCCCGGCGCGCCGATCACGGCGACCACCGCCAGGCGGTCGCCAACCGCCATCGCCACCCCGAAGCTGTCGGCCGAGACGCCGGGGAGGGGCATAGCCGAGGCGCGGTAGGCGAACGCCGCGACGGCCCCGTGGATCTCCGGCTCGCCCGCCGGCTCCCGGGGACCGCCCGGCGGCAACCCCAGCACCCCCTCCGCGGCACGCTCGAGCGCCTCCGCTGCCGCCGCCGCCGAGGCGAAGTCCGCCACCCCGGCGACGACGTGCGGCAACCCCTGGAGGTCGGGCGCCTGGCTGCCCCGGGGCCGCGGCTCCCCGACGGCGGAGGCGCGCACGTAGGCGGCGAGTAGCTCACCTCCGGCGTCCGGGAGCTCGAAGCCGGCCAACTCCTCGGCGCCGGCCACGTACCCTTCCTCGACCCTGATCAAACCGGGATCGACCGGCAGCAGCGCGCCGGGCAGGGCGAGGTCGGTCCCGTCCGGCGATTCCCCGGCCAGCACCGCCTCGATCCGCTCCTCGAGCACGGAGGCGAGCGCGGTCACCAGCGCGATCGCCTCCGGGTCGGGGGCCGGCCTCGCCCCGGGCGTCGCGGCGGCCGCCGGCGTCCCGTCTGAGGCAGACGGATAGGGGGCGTCCAGGGCGACGCCGGCCAGTATCCGGCCGACGCGGAAGGTGGCGTCGACGTACTGCCCTTCCGGCAGAGCCGAGCCAAAGGTGAAGGTGTCGAAGGTGATCTCCGCCGGCTCCTCACCGACGCCAGGTCCCGGCAGATCCTCGTGGGTCAGGGGTGCGAAGTCCGGCGGCAGGCGCTCCTCGTCCTCGAACACGGCGAATCCCGCCTCCGCCTCCTCCGGCGAGCCGTACTCCCCGAAGTAGGACCGCAGCGCCCCCTGGCCCCCCTCCGCCAGGTAGAGGCTGTCGTAGAAGCGGCGGACCCCAGTTGCCGCGACCTCCTCGGGCGAGAGCCAGGGCGTGCCGAACGCGGGGATCTGCTCCGCCGAGAGGTAGCGCTCGACGTCGAGCCCGTACCCCGGCGGCAGGTCGGCCGCGGTCAGCGCCATCGCCGCGAGGTCGAGCAGCCCGTCCCCGCTGACGGGGGACGCCTCGGGCGTGGCCTGCCGGGCCGCCGCCGCCGCCACCGGGGCGGCAACGAGCAGGAGCACCAGGAGCGCGACGGGAACCGAAAGGAAACGCACGGCTATCCCTCCTGTCGAACGCCGGTCGCGACCGCCACGGCCCCTTGCGACGCCGGGGGCGTCCCCGGGACGTTCACTCCCGGGGGAGCAACACGGGCCGCGACGGCGAGCAGATCGGGCTCCGGCGGCTCCGGCGGCCGCTCGGCGGAGATTATCACACGGCGGGTCGGGCGGCCGGCCGGGACCAGGGGGAGGAGGGGGTGTCGCTTCGCCCCTTCCCACGGACCGACGCGGGCACGTTGGGTCGCGCCGCCGAGCCGCGGCCGACGGCGCCCCGGCCGAAGGAGAGGGCGCCGTTTCGCCGCCCTCTAACCTCTCTCCTCGCTGCCGATTGAAGGGTGGTTCGGACGATCCTATACTCGGCGGGGAAGGATCGGCGGTGCTCGAGGGCGGGATGGGTGGCTACGGGTCGAGTCGCTGGGGTTGGCGCCGCACCAGAACGGACACCGACGGGCTGCTCAAGCTCGACGTGCGCTGGCTGGCACGGCAGGGGTACCTCGCCCCCGGCACGTCCGGGGTCTACCCCGTCGCCTGGTCGCAGGGCGACCGACCGGCCGGCGACATCACGATCCACTACGACGCCGACCGGCCCGACGAGTTAGTGCTTGACTATCGGGAGCGCCGCCACGAGAGCGAGTCGTGGTCGCCGGTGCGGGAGGCCGTGCCCCTCGACTCCACGCCCTGCCCCTACGGCGGCGAACGGCCCTGGTTCCGCTGCCCCGGTTGCCTGAGCCGGCGGGCGGTGCTCTACGGCGCCGGTGCTCGGTTCCGCTGCCGCGCCTGCCACGGGCTCGCCTACGGCTCGACGCGGGAGGGCGCCGCCGAGCGCAACCGGCGGCGGACCGGGGAGCTGCGCCGGCGGATCGGCGGCGAGCCGGGCATCTTCTCGGCGCCGTGGAAGCCGAAGGGGATGCACTGGCGGACCTACGACCGGATCGTCGCCGAGATCAACGCGCGGGAGTACGCGTCTCTGGTGGCCTTCGGCGCCGAGACCGACGCCATGATGGCCCGATTTGAGCGCAAGTACGGGCCGCTGGCGCCAGGGTGAGGAAGCTCGCCAGCGGCGACCCACCCCTTCACCCCTAGGCCCAATTGCGGTCGATGCAGCCACACTGGGGTCAACCGGCTCATATCCGCCCCACCTGCTTGAGCGCGTAACGGACAGTATCGGCCATCTCGCCCAGGTCGCGCGCGTCTCGCTCCGACCATCCCCGGCCGATCGCCCAGTGCTTCACGTCATCCGGGTGGACATACTCCCCGGCCGTGAAGATCGCGGCGAAAGCCGCGACGGCCTTCGGGTACTCCTGGGGCGTGTGGTGCGATTGCTTGCCGAGCCGCTTGATCGTCGCGTCGAGTTGGTCGAGCTCGCGCTCGGCGACCGATCCAGCCTTCATGGTCCTTGCTCTCCTTGGCTCTTGCGCCCCCCGTGGGCGCGTCGGTTAGCAGAGGTTAGCAGAGGACCGTCTATCGCTGGGACCAGCGACGGCAGCTCGGGGAGCAAGCCCTCGGATCGGAAAAAACCGAGCATTTTCGACGCTTCACAAATGCCCAGAGTGTGGCTCTAGCAATCCCCTGCTACGATGCCGCCCGCGACGATCGGCCGCACGGGCGGGTGAGGGACGATGGCGACGGCGCCGGCCTCGACGTTCACGATCCAGGACTTCCAGGCGAAGTGGCGCGGCGCGACGCTCAAGGAGCGGTCGGCGGCGCAGTCGCACTTCAACGACCTCTGCCGCGCCCTCGGCGTCCCCTCCCCGACCGAGGCCGACCCGACCGGCGCCTTCTACGCCTTCGAGCGCGGGGCCGAGAAGACGGACGGCGGGCAGGGGTGGGCGGACGTCTGGTTCCGGGGCCACTTCGCCTGGGAGTACAAGGGGCAGCGGGCCGACCTCCGCGCCGCCTACCGCCAGCTCCGCCAGTACGTCGAGGACCTCGAAAACCCGCCGCTGCTGGTGGTCTGCGACCTCGACCGGTTCGAGGTCCACACCAACTTCACCGGCACCGCGAAGCGGGTCCACGCCTTCGGCCTCGACGAGCTGGACGAGCCGGCCAACCTGGCCGTGCTGCGCGCCCTCTGGACCGACCCCGCCCGGCTCAAGCCGGCGCAGACGGTCGAGGCCGTCACCGAGGAAGCCGCCGCCCGCTTCGGGGTGCTGGCGGCCGGGCTGCACGGGCGCGGCGTCGACCCGCACCGGGCGGCGCACTTCCTGGTCCAGCTCCTCTTCTGCCTCTTCGCCGAGGACGTGGGGCTGCTGCCGAAGGGGCTCTTCGGCGACCTGCTGGCCCGCTCCGTCGCCCGGCCCGACCGCTTCCCGGCCCGGATCGGGGGGCTGCTGGCGGCGATGCGGGACGGCGGCGACTACGGCTCGGTGGCGATCGACCGCTTCAACGGCGGGCTCTTCGCCGAGGTCGGGGTCGAGCCGCTGAGCGGGGAGGAGCTGCGGACCCTGGCCGACGCCGCGACGCTCGACTGGGGGAGCGTCGAGCCGGCGATCTTCGGCACCCTCTTCGAGCGGTCGCTCGACCCGAGCAAGCGGGCGCAGCTCGGCGCCCACTACACGGGGCGGGCCGACATCGAGCGGGTGGTCGGGCCGGTGGTCGTCGCCCCGCTGCGCCGGCGGTGGGAGGCGGCCAAGGCCGAGGCCGACGCGCTGAAGGCGGCCTGGGAGGCGGCGGCCACGGCGCGGACGCGGCAGAACCGGCGGGAGGCGTTCGCCGCCCGGCTCTTCGCCTTCCAGGAGGAACTGGCCGGGGTGCGGGTGCTCGACCCGGCCTGCGGCTCCGGGAACTTCCTCTACGTCGCCCTGGCGGCGCTGAAGGACCTGGAGAAGGAGGTGATCGCCTACGGCTCGGCGAACGGGCTGCCGGCGATGTTCCCCCGCGTCGGCCCCGCCCAGCTCCACGGGCTGGAGCTGAACGAGTACGCGCGAGAGATCGCGCAGGTGGTGGTCTGGATCGGCTACCTGCAGTGGATGACGGCGAACGGCTTCCAGGTCCACCGCGACCCGGTGCTGGAGGCGCTCGACACGATCCGGCTCCAGGATGCGCTGCTCGACCGGAGCGACCCGGAGCGGCCGAAGGAGGCCGCGTGGCCGGCGGCGGAGTTCATCATCGGCAACCCGCCGTTCTTGGGCGGGAATCGAGTCAGGCAAGAACTCGGCGACGACTACCTCGCTGATCTCTTCTCAGTCTACGCTGGGCGGGTGCCTCGCTTCGCCGATCTCGTTTGCTACTTCTTCGAGAAGGCGCGGGCCGAGATCGTGGCAGGAAGGGCGGAGCGGGCGGGGTTGCTGGCAACGAACTCGATCCGTGGGGGTGTCAATCGGCGAGTCCTTGACCGGATCAAGGAGACCGGTGACATTTTCCTGGCGTGGAACGATGAGCCCTGGGTGCTCGACGGCGCCAGCGTCCGCATCGCCATCGTCGGCTTCGATCGCGGCGGGGAGACGGCCCGCACGCTCGACGGCAACTCCGTCGCGACGATCAACCCCGACCTGACTGCCGCGGTTGATGTCACCGCGGCGACGCCCTTG
>JBBSNJ010000315.1:0-4796 GCA_038232775.1 Thermomicrobiales bacterium | reverse complement strand
GGACGACCCGGTCGCGCTCGGCGTCCGAGAGCTTGTCCGCCTCGCCGAGCACCCCGAGGACCAACACGCCTTCGGCCCCCGCCGCGACGACGTCGTCGAGCAGCGAACCGATGCTCTCCTCGTCGAGCGCCTCGTCGGGCAAGAACGGGGTGGCGGCGACGGTGTGGACGCCCGGCCGCAAGCCGGACTCGCCCCCGGCGCGCTCGCGAGTCGTCGCTGGCGGGTGGGTCTGGATGGTGGGGGTCATCGCGGCACCTCCGAACGGCGGTCGGCCGGGATCGCGGTCAGGGCGCCGGCGGCCAGGTGGCCCCCAGCCCCGATCCCGTCGCCGCCGCGGTCCGGATGATCCTGCACGAAACGTCGCCCGCTGTCGACCCCCCCTCGGCGGACGGGTGCGAATCAAAGCTCTGCATGGGGGACTCGGCGCCGCCTGAGCGCGGCCCGGCATCCCGGCGCGGCGCGGCCGGCGGCCATCAAGGCGTCCCACCCCCGCGGCTCCGGCCAGCCCCGTCCCGCACCCGAGGACCGAACGGAAAACGCTAACGCGCACCCTCGGCGGACGGGTACGCCTGTTAGGGAATCTGGTTGAGGCACGGCGCTCTGGCAGATGAAGGCTCCCCTCTCCCGCGCACCGGGAGAGGTGCCGGGGGCAAGGGCGGCTCTCCGGCAAACGCAACTGATCACCCAGATTCCGTATCACACGGATTCTGAGTGAAGGCTTCCATAGCCCGCCGGAGGCCCTCACCCCCAGCTCCCTTTCTCCCGGACCGTTTCGGTTTCGGCCCAGCGCTCGAAGGGATCCTCTACGAACTTTGGTTGAACTGTTCCGCGCCCAGATGCAGGACACACTCCCCTCTCCCGCGCACGGGCCCGGGGGGCAGGGGGTCGGGGGTGAGGGCGGCTCGCCGGGGCGGCTGGCTACCAGGGCGGCGGTTCGGGCCGCGTTCTCGGCGGCCGCGCGGCTCCCGAAGCCCTCGGCCGTTGCCAGCACCCGAAACAGTCCGAGAGAGGACGTCGGCCGCCCGGCGCCGCGTTCGAGCCCGGCGCAGCGTTCGAGCGGGGGTCCGCTCCAGAACCGGCCGCGGCTTGGGTTCCTGGAACGGCGGTCGGCGATCGGCGCGGCGGCCTGCGGTCCGCCGCGCCGCGCAGGCCGATTCCGATCAGCGATCGGCGATCGCCCACCGCGTCCCCAGCCGCGTCCCCGTGGCCGCAGCGACGCGCGGTACCCGCCCCGTGCGGGACGTGATACGGCATCCGGGTGCATCGTGGGTGGTCCCCCGGCGGTCCGCGACCGCGCTCCACTCTCCCGCGCACCGAGAGGGAGGCCGGGGGTGAGGGCTGGCTACCGCCACGGGCATGCGAAGCGTTCACCCGGATGCCGTACGGCGCCCCCTCCCCCGCGTACGGGAGAGGGGGCGGGGGTGAGGGCCCTTCCCAGGGAAGCGACAGCGATCACCCGGATTCGGTATCAGCGGGGCGACCGACTCCCGACGACGGCTCGGGGGCACACGCCGTCTCGCCGCGCCGGGGACAGCGAAGCCCCGGCCGCAATGGCCGGGGCTCCACCTTGTCGGTTCCGCGGTGACGGAGAGCCGTCAGCCGACGCTAGACGCCGAAGCGGCGCCGCAGCGCGTACCCAGCGGCCGCGGTCCCGGACAGCGCGGCGAGGCCAAGCGCGGCCAGACCGGAGCCACCGGCGGCCATCCCAGCACCCGTCCGCGGCAGCGCCTGCGGCGCCGGCGCCGGGGCGGGCTTCGGCGCGGGCGCCGGAGCCGGCGCCGGCGCGGGATTCGGCGTGTCGTTGTCGTCGTCGTCGTTCTGCGGGGCGCCGGTGTCGCCGACCTCGATCGCGTTGCCGGCGTTACCGCCGGAGTTCACGTCGTCGATGGAGATGGCGCCGCCATCGGCGGCCGCATCGGCGGTGCCGGCATCGCCGGCGTCAGCCTCGTCCTGGGCCAAGGC
This sequence comes from Thermomicrobiales bacterium, assembly GCA_038232775.1. Lineage (GTDB taxonomy): Bacteria > Chloroflexota > Chloroflexia > Thermomicrobiales > UBA6265 > JBBSNJ01. Next base: position 2,834 of record JBBSNJ010000315.1, on the reverse strand, counting down.
CGCGCTGCCAAAGGCGAGCGAGCCAGCGAGCGCGAGTCCAATCGTCAACGGTCGAAGCGTGGAAACGATCTTCACGGTGCGGTTCCTCCCCCGATCATGGCCGGGCGTCGAAGCTGTCGTGGGGGGCCGGTCCTCCGGGCCACCCTCGAGTCGTCGCGCGTCCACCCCCTCTCGTCACTCGCGGACCGAAACGACCATCCCTCGGGGTCGCCGATCCGCCGCCACCGCGGAAACCGTGCCGCCGTCGTCCCCCACTGCACCGGGCGGCCGGGCGGGTCTCCGTCCGGACACCCGTGACAGCATAGCACAGAAGGCGATGGGCCGCGCATAGGAAGGAAGGGCGATCCTCGTTGCTCGCGATTCGATAGCCCGTGCTCCGGGCCGATCCCCGCCTCGCCCCCCTCCGGGGCGCCGAGAATCGCCCGCGGACCCCGGGTCAACGCCCAGGGTTCGGACCAGGCGCGGGCGGGACGAGCATCGCCCCGCTCCGCCTTCGGGTCCAGCGGGGGGGATCGCCTCCCCGGCTCCCCCCGCTTCCCCGAGGACCAAGACCAGGGGCCGGGGGCCACGCTCGGCCGCGTCACGCCGCACCCGAGGACCGCCGTCGGTCCACCGCCAGTCGGCGGCGGGCGGCGGCGGCCACGACGCAGAGCGCGAGGCCGAGCAGCAGCGCGCCGCCGCCAGTCTCCCCGGCGGCGAGGCCGGTGCCGGTGCTCGGCAGGCGCCGGACCGTCGCCGCGGCCACACCCCCCTCAGCCCGACCACCGCCGGCCCGGACACTCGCTTCCCGGCCCCCGCCTCCCCGGATCGCGATCGGGCGGGCGGTCGCCGCCGGCTTCCCAGCACTCGCCCGGCCCGCGCCGGTCGTCACCGCGACCAGCTTGGCGGCGCTCGTCCGGCCCGCGCTCGGCTTGGCGGCGGCGGGCTTGGCGGCCCCCGGCTTGGCGCCGGCGACGGTCTTGACCGCGCCCGGCTTCTTCGCTTCCGGCTTGGCCGCGAGGGTCTTCGGCCGCCCGCGCGCGCGGTCGTCCTTGTCCGCCTCGGGAGCGTCGGGGCCGACGAAGGCAGTGCCGCGGTTCTGGCCGCTGGCGACGTCGCCGATGGTCACCGGGCCAGCGTTGGCTTGGGCCAAGACGGTGCCGCCGTTGCCCGCCCGCGGCAGCGCCCCGAGCAGCGTCGTCCCGTCGCCGAGGACGGGGACAGCGTTGCCGTCGCCCCCGTCGGCGGCCGAGACCGCGCCGCCGCCGTCGGCGGCGGCGGCGATCTGGGCGACGGCGACGATCGAGCCGCCGTCGCGGAGGAAGACCTGGGACTCGCCGCGGCCCCCCTCCCACGCGTCGCCGCCGGCGATGTCGCCGAACTCGACAACCGTCCCCACGTTGCCGCCGGCCAGCAGATCGCCGACGACGATCGCGCCGCCGTTGGCCTGGGCGCGGGCGAACCCTCCGACCCCCGCCAGCACATCGAGGCCGCTCAGCCGGGCGACCCCGGCGGCGTCGAACAAGGCGACGTTCTCGTCGCCACCGTCTGCCGTGGCGACGGCGGTGCCGCCGTTGGCCTGGAGATCGAGCGCGATCAGGGAGGCGATCTCGGTCCCGTTCACGGCGAGCGTGGCGTCGCCGCCCCGGCCGCCGGCGGCGGCGTCGCCGCCGACCACATCGCCGACCCGCATCACGGCGCCCTGGTTGGCGCCGACCCGGACGTCGCCGACCGCGATCCGGCCGCCGTTGGCCTCGGCCAGGGCGAGACCGCCGGCGCCGGCGTAGGCGCCGAGGGTGGTGCCGTCGCCGACGAGGAGCGCGCTGTTCCCAATCCCGCCGTCGGCGCTGGCGCTGGCGCTGCCGCCGTTCGCCGCGAGGTCGAGGACGACGGCGGCGGCGATGCTCCCCCCGTCGAGGGCGACCGCGGCGTCGCCGCCCCGGCCACCGTCGAGACCGTGACCGCCATAGACGTCGCCGACGACGATCGCCCCGCCGTCGTTGCCGCCGACGAAGATGTCGCCGACGTCGATCCGCCCGCCGTTGGCGGCGGCGCCGGCGAAGCCGCCGCTGCCGGCCGCGGCGCTGCCGCCGGGGAGCAGACCGCCGTCGGGCGCGACCGCGGTGTTGTCGGCGCCGCCGACGGCGCTGCCGCCGGCCAACCCGCCGGCAACCGAGGCGTTGATCGCGAAGGCGGCGGCGATGTCGGTGGCGGCGACGTCGACCGTGGCGTCGCCGCCCCGGCCGCCGATCCCGTCGCCCCCGATCGTGTCGCCGACCGTGACGTCGGCGCCGCGGTTCTCGCCGGCGAAGACCGCGCCGGTCTCGACCGAGCCGGCGTCGGCCTCGGCGGCGGCGACCCCGCCGACCCCGGCCGAAGCCCCTGGTCCGTCCCAGGGGAGGTCGGCCGCGGGGTCGGCGGGGTCGAACGGGGCCCCGCCCTCGAGCCCGACGCCGGCGGCGGCGATGTCGCTCCCCTCGACCGCGACCGAGGCGTCGCCGCCCTGGCCGCCGATGCCGTCGCCGCCGATCGTGTCGCCGACCCGGATCCGGCCGCCGCTGTTGCCGCCGGCGAAGGCCCCGGCCGGGCTGGCGGCGAGAGCGTCGATCGAGCCGCCGTCGAGCCGGAGGGTGGCGCCGCCGCCGGCACCGCCGGCGGACCCGTCGCCGCCGATCGTGTCGCCGGCGGTGATCACCGCGCCGCGGTTGCCGCCGCCGAAAGCGGGACCGCCTCCGGACGCGGCGTAAGCGGCCAGGTCGCCGCCGTAGACGTCGACGGCGACGTCGCCGCCGGACCCGCCGCTGGTGCCGGAGCCGCCCCCGATGTCGCCGAGGGAGATCTCGGCGCCGACGTTG
>JBBSNJ010000314.1:0-4810 GCA_038232775.1 Thermomicrobiales bacterium | reverse complement strand
GCCCGCCCCCTCGCCCGGCACCGCGCCCGCCGCGGCGGCTTCCCCGTCTCCTGGCTCTTCCTGCTGCCGACCCTCGTCCTCTTCGTCGGTTGGCAGCTCTACCCGATCGCCCGCGTCGCCTGGATCTCCCTCACCGACTACCACTTCCTGCGGCTCAACGAGCCGGTCGACTTCGTCGGCTTCGACAACTACCGGCGGGCCTTCGCCGACCCGCTGGTCCGCATCGGTCTGCTCCGCGCGGCCGGCTTCACCGCCCTCTTCCTGCCGGGGATGATCTTCATCCCGATGTTCCTCGCCGTCCTCATCGACCGGATCAGCCACCCCAAGCTCGCCACCTTCTACCGCCTCGTCCTCCTGATCCCGTCGATGATCCCCGGTCCCCTCATCTTCGTCCTCTGGAAGTGGATGTACGACCTCTACATCGGCCCCATCAACTGGCTGCTGGTCGACGTCCTCGGCCTCTTCGACGTCTACTCCCAGCCCCAGTGGCTGGGCGACCCGACCCTCGTCTTCCCCGCCCTCGCCGGCATGGAATGGTGGTGGGGGCTCGGCTACCACACCATGTTCTACCTCGCCGGCCTCGCCACCATCGCCAAGGACCTCCCCGATGCCGCCCGCATCGACGGCGCCAACGAGTGGCGCCTCTTCTGGGACGTCACCCTCCCCCGCCTCCTGCCGATCATCCTCGTCCTCGTCGTCCTCCGCTTCGGCACGGCGATGGCCGTCATCGACGAGTACCTGATCATGGGCGGCTTCAACCAGCAGCGCCCGACCTACACCTGGACCGTCTACATGTGGGATCTCGCCTTCCAGATCGGCGACCGCGCCCAAGGCTACGCCGCCGCCGTCGGCTGGATCGGGACCCTCGCCATGCTCGTCGTCGTCGCCGGCCTCTTCTGGGCCTTCCGCTCCCGCGACTGATCTCCAGACGGCAGACGCCAGTTGCCAGTTGCCAGTTGTCAGGGGCTGGTTGCCCGATGCTCGTCGTCTGTCGCCTGTCGCCTGTCGCCTGTTGTCCAACGCCTGACGCCTGACGCCTGACGCCTGACGCCTGACGCCTGACGCCTAACGCCCGACGGCACTTTGGAGGGGCGCTGCTGGCTGCGCCCGTGGCCCGCGAGGCTATCACGGTGGTCCCGCGACGAGACGATTCGGCTTCGCGCGAGGGGCGCGGCGAGCGGCGCCCCTCCCATCGCTCCGCGAGAACGTCGAGGTTGGCATGGCGACCCAGGAACTCAGCGCCCCGATCCCGCGAACCGGCAGCCAGGCGACCGAGGCGGAGTGGCGTCCCCGCCGCTACCCCCGCTGGCCGACGATCCTCCGCCACGTCGTGCTGGCGCTCTTCGCCGCCACCATCCTGGCCCCGATCGCCTGGGTCCTGCTGCTGTCGGTCAAGAGCCTGCCCGACGCCTACCAGAACGAGATCTGGCCCAAGGTCTTCGACTTCGGCCACTACTCCTACTCCCTGATCAAGATCCCGACGCTGCCCCGCAACTTCCTCAACAGCGTGATCGTCACCGGCGGCACCGTCGTCCTGACGACCGTCTGCGCCGTCCTCGCCGGCTACGCCCTCGTCCACCTGCGGCTGCCGGGGCGGGCGCTGGTCGTCGGGCTGCTGGTCGCCTCGCTCTTCTTCCCGACCCGCGTCACCGCGATCATCTCGATCTGGGAGATCCAGCGGCAGCTCGGGCTGATCAACCGCACCTGGGGGCTGATCTTCCCCTACGTCACCCTCGGCCTCGCCCTCTCCGTCTTCATCATGCGCGGCATGTTCGAGACCGTCCCCCGCGAGCTGGCCGACGCCGCCCGGATCGACGGCGCCGGTCCCGTCCGCATGCTCCTCGGCGTCATGCTGCCGATGGTGGCGAACGGGATCGTCGTCGTCATCATCGTCAACTTCGTCACCGCCTGGGGCGAGTACCTGCTCGCCAGCACCCTGCTCAGCGAGCAGTCGGCGCGCACCCTGCCGGTCGTCCTCGCCAACGCCTCCGGGGGGATGGGCGCCTGGGTCTGGCCCCGCCTCGCCGCCGTCTACGTGATGGCGATCACCCCCGGCCTGATCGCCTTCAGCATCGCCCAGCGCTGGTACATGAAGGGTCTGCAAGAGGGGGCGCTCAAAGCGTAGCCGCCAGGCGCCGGACCAGGACCTTCCCGTCGGATCGGGGCGCGTCCACCCGCGGCGACAGCCGCAGCCTCCTCCGGTCGGGGGAGACGACATCCAGTCGCCTCGTTCGGCTATCGTGCAACGGACGCGCTCCTCTCTCCCGCTGCGGCAGTCGAGAGGGAAGCGAAGCCGCCGCGATCAGCCGAAGTCGGTCTCAGCGGCGAAGCGCAGACGCCTCCGGCCAACCTACGGCGCCGTGCAAAAGAATTGTCCCCCCGCTTGCTCGAGGACCAGTGACGTCGGTCGTCGGCCTCCGGCCGACGGGCGCAGCAAGCAGCGCCCGTCCCCGGAACGACACCAACAACGCTTCTAGGAGCCGCTCTAGAGCGGGGTGCAAAGAAGCTGACCGGCCGCGACCAGCTGTAGGGGCGCTGCTTGCTGCGCCCGTCGCCCGCGGAGCAACAGCGGCCCACCGAACCACGCCGTGGCCGCGGCCCAACTCTTCTCCAAAGCGCTGTAGCGGCGGGCGGGAGAGGACGTCAAGTGCGCCCCCACCGGTCGGGTGACACTCGTCCCGCCACCCTTGCCCTACCCGATCTCGAAGATCGTCTCCACCTCGACCGGCGCGTCGTCCGGCAGCCCCTGCATCCCGACCGCCGACCGGGCGTGGACCCCCGCCTCCCCGAACACCTCCCGCATCAGCTCGGAGAAGCCGTGCATCACCTTCGGCTGGTCCCCGAAGCCGGGCGCCGAGTTGACCATCCCCAGCACCTTGACCACCCGATTCACCCGCCACAGATCGCCCAGCATCGTCTTCGCCATCGCCAACTGCTGGATCGCGCACTCCCGCGCCGCCTGGTACCCCTCCTCGACCGAGTAGGTCTCCCCCAGCCGCCCCCGCCAGGTCTTTCCCTCCCGGCCCGGCGGCGTCGTCCCCGACAGGTAGAGCAGGTTGCCGGTGATCACCCCGACCGCCATCGCCGGGTGGAAGCTCTTGGCTTCCACCAACTCGATCCCCATCTCCGCCAGCTTCTCTTCCGGGGTCATCGGCTCCTCCTCCCGCTGATCGTCTCCGTTCCGGTCGCCCATCATCGCACGACCCACGGCCAACCGCCCCGCACCCGCCCAAGGCGCGGCGGAGATTGGACGGTTCCTGGCTCCTACCCCCGCCCAGCCCCCGACCGCCGGCTTCAGCCGGGTCCGTCGTCGGAGCACGGGAATTTCTCCCCGTTCGGGGCCGCCGACCGCCTCACCCCGGAGCCCCTCGCAGGATCGCCCGCAGCCGCTCCAACACAAGCGCCGCCTCCCCCGGCTCGAGCGTCTGCGGGTTGAGCGCGATCGCGTCCTCCTGCCCCGGAACGAGCCCGACCGCGATCCGCGGCTCTCCGCTCCAGAGCGCGGCGACCACCGTGTCCCGCGTCCAGGCGGAAGGCGGCCCCACCCGGACGATCGCCCTCGCGTGCGGCTGCCCCGCCTCACTCGGGTAGCCGCGCTCGGCGGCGACGCCGGGGATCCCCCGCAGCCCCTCGAGCCAAGCCGCGACCGTCGCCTCGTACCCCACGAGCAGCGCCGCCTCGTCCTGCGCCAGCGACCACTCGACGGCGGCCAGCAGCCCCGCCAGCTCTTCCTTGCCCGCCTTCATCGGCCGCCCGATCGAGTGGTTCGGGTTCCCGTTCGCCCGGCAGCCCGCGATCAATGCCGCCGTCCCCAGCACCAGCCCGCTCGCCTGCGGACCGCGCAGCCCCTTCCCCCCGCTGAAGATCGCCCCGTCCGCCCCCAGCTCCCGCGTGAACCGCCACAGGCTCGCCAGCGGCGGCACCTGCGCCGCCGCGTCGACCAGGACCGGCACCCCCCGCTCCCGCGCCACCGCGATCACCGCCGGCAGCGGCAGCGCGCCGGCCGCGAAGTGCTCTCCGGCGAACCAGAGGACGCAGGCGGTGCGGGGGCCGATCGCCGCCCGCAGCCCCTCGGCCGTCCCCTCCGTCTCGACCATCGCCGCCCCCGTCTGCCGCGCCGCGTAGTCGTAGCCGTTGCGCTGGGCGCGGTGGACGACCACCTCCGGCCGCTCCGAACCGGGCGGGCAGGGGAAGGCGGCGATCTTCTCCGGGTCGGTGCCGGCGATGCAGGCGGCGACCGCGAGCACGATCCCGGCCGCGGCGCCGGAGGAGACGTAGGCCGCCTCGTTCCCCGTCAGGCGGGCGACCCGAGCACCGACCCGCTCCTGCAACTCCGGCAGGTCGACGAACGCCTCGGCCGCCTCCGCCATCGCGGCGACGACCGGGGGCGGCATCCGCGCCCCGCCGAGCCGGGTCAGGGTCGCCGCCGCATTGACCACCGGCCGCAACCCCAGCTCCCGGTAGACGCGGGGCACGACCGCTGGCTCGGCGGCGGTGGTCGGATCGCTCATCGCGCCGCCTCCCACAGGCGGGGCAGCGGCTCGGCGCCGAGGCGCCCGGCCAACCAGGCGTCGGTCGCGTCGTGGTCGGTCCCCCCCTCGTGGCTGAGGCGGTAGCGCGCGACCGGGCCGCCGAGGGCGCCGGCAAGCGGGTCGAGCCACTCGGGACCGCCGAGCGCGCCGGGGTCGCCCTCGCTGAGCAACGTGGCGGCGGTCACGTGCGGGGCGTGATGGAGCGGATCGACGCAGGCGAGGGTGCGGGCCACCGCGCCGGCCCGCTCCGGGTGGAGCCGGAGGTGGTCGTTGACCTC
>JBBSNJ010000313.1:0-4810 GCA_038232775.1 Thermomicrobiales bacterium | reverse complement strand
CGGTGTGGTTCTTTGAACCACCGGCGCGCTGCGGCCGCCTGGCGTAGCAAGCAGCGCCTCGACAACCGGTCGCGGCCGGTCAGCTTCTTTGCGACCCGCTCTCGATGCTGGGTCGGCTCCCCTCTCCCGCGCGCGGGACCGGGGGAAGGGGGTCGGAGGTGTGGGGTGAGGGCATCTTCCCGGGCAGCGGAAGCAAACACCCCGATTCCGTCTCAATGGTCACGCTTCCCGCCCGAAGTCCTCGCACTCTGCCACCTTCTCCCGGTACCGTGCGCCGGAGACGGGAGCCCGTCCCGCTGCCGAACGCTGGAACGTTCAACCGAATCCCCTGGCACGGGGTGGCGAACCGCGGGCCGAGGCCGGGCCGCCGCCGCCGGCCGAACGCCTACGATCGAACTTGAGCCGCTTCGGCCGTCTGAGTGACGACGGTCTCGAGCGAGGTCGAGATGTCGATTGCCTCGGAGAAGACGAGGCGGTAGCCGTCCGGGTCGGCGACCGTCACGTCGCGAACGTTCCAGGGTCGATCAGCCGGACCGCTGACGATGACCGCGCCGAGCGTGCGTGCCCGCTCCGCCACCTGATCGACCGTTTCGCCAACGCGCGCGAAGAGGGCGAAGTTCAGGCCGATGCCTTGGCCGCGAGGATGGCTGCCGTTCCCGGTTGCCTTCATCAGGAGGAGATCGGCGTACTTTGCCCATTGCAAATGGACGAGGAGGGGTGCGCCGGCGGCGTCGGGCATCGTGAAGATGTGGTGGAACCCCATCGCCTGGTACCACGCGCTCACGGCCGGAAGGTCGGACGCCTCGATCGTCGGGAAGGCCGGCATCGGGTAGATCTCGTCGATGTCCTTCATGTGGTGCTCGGTCACGATGGTTGCTCCGTTTCGGTACCGCTCGCCTTGATCCGCTCGATCCAGGCGAAATCGGCCGCGTGTGGCGCCCGCGGCTCGCCCTCGAAGCTGCCGCGCTCGTAGTTCGCCGCGACGGCCTCCTTCAGATCCGGCGGGAACTGGCTCGTGGTCCGCTGCGTCAGCGCATCCCAGCGGGCGGCGAGCGCCGCGGCCTCCGCGCTACTCGGGTCGAGCCCTTGGTCGCGGGCGGCACGGACTTCCTCGATCAGGGTCGCCCAACCCTTCTCGATCGCGGAGATTTCCGCGCGCGGTACCTCCCGCCCCACCTCCTCGAACCGCTTCATCTGCTCCGGTGTGTAGTAGCTCTCCATCTCTGCCTCCCGTTGTTCGGGCATCTGTCCGACCTCCTTCGACGCGCCGGCCACCAGTTCCCAATCCCACGCGCCCGAGCGCTCCCGGTGCCTCACCAACCCGTCGAGGGCGGTGTCGATCCGCTCTAGTTCGCCGATGCGGTCTCGGAGGACCCGGCGCTGGATGCGCATCGCGGCGACGAGATCGAAGTCGGGTCGATCGAGCAGCTCGCCGATCCGCGCGAGCGGGAATCCGAGGTAGCGCAGCGTCAGCAGTTGCTGCAGGCGCAGCAGGTCCGCTTCCGCGTAGAGGCGGTAGCCCCCGTCCGAGGTGCTGGCCGGCCGGAGCAGACCGATCCGGTCGTAGTGGTGGAGCGCCCGGACCGAGATCCCGACCAGGGCCGCGACCTGTCCGACGCGGAAGAACCGCCTGCCACCGTGCTCCACACCGCACCTCCGCCGTAGACGTTACTGCCTGACGTTAGGTCAGGGTCAAGGGGGGTGAGGCCCAAGGAGTCGGGTTGCCCCCTGACGGGAAGAATTCAAACTCGAGATTGGCGGCCTCGGGAGTGGTCTGCGGGGCTGACACGAGTTTTGTGTCACGGCTTCAAATACCCGGAGAGAAGCCCTCACGCCCGGCCCCCTTGCCCCCGTCCCGTGCGCGGGAGAAGGGAGAAGTCCATCTGGCGGGAGCAAAATCGTGAGATCCGATTCACTATCGGACGTGGCGGATCCACGGAGCCGCGTCGTTCGGCGCGGGGCCGGGGCGTGCTATCGTCCCCTTGATCATGGAGAGGTTGCTGTCGGCGGTGGCGCTGCTTGGGCACCGCGAGGAAGTGTCGTTCGATGAGCCTCGACCAAGCAGGGGCAGCCGAAGAATCGGGTTTCGGTTTCGGCCCGACGGGCTTCGGCCCGGAGAGGAGCCCGGCCCGCGACGCCCTTCCCCGCGCCGCCGTCCCTGTCGGCCAGCCCGAGCTTCGGGCGCCGATCCGGGTGCTGCCGACGGGGGTTGCCGCCCAGATCGCCGCCGGGGAGACGATCGAGCGCCCGGCGTCGGTCGTCAAGGAGTTGGTCGAGAACGCGATCGACGCCGGCGCCTCCAGCGTCCGGATCGATGTCCGTGGGGGCGGGCTGGGGCTGATCCGGGTTGGCGACGACGGAGTCGGGATCCGAGCGCCGGAGCTCTGGCTCGCCTGCCAGCGACACGCCACGTCCAAGATGGGGGCGGGCGACCGTCTCGACGGGATCCGTTCCCTCGGCTTCCGGGGTGAAGCACTGCCGAGCATCGCGGCGGTGGCCGAGCTCTCCCTCCTCTGCTCGGTTGACGACCGCGGTCTCGGCTGGAAGCTGACGCTGCGCGACGGTCGGGTCGTCGCCGACGAGCCGGCGCCGCGGCCCCGCGGTACCACGGCCAGCGTCCGTCACCTGTTCCAGAACCTTCCCGCCCGGCTCGCCGCCGCCGCCAAGCCACCGGCGGAAACGGCCCACATCGGCCAGGTCGTCCGCCGGCTGGCGGTGGCCGCGCCCGGCGTCCGTCTGACCTTGGTCGTCGACGACCGCGTCGTTCTGCAGACCGGCGGCTCTGGCGAGCTCGCGGACGTCCTGGTCGAGTGCTACGGTCAGGCGGTGGCGGAGTCGCTGCTCCCGCTCGGCCTGATCGAGGCCGTCGGCGTGTCCGTGCGCGGTGTCGTCTCCGGACCGGAGCTGACCCGCCCCGGTCGCGGCCACCTCCACGTCGCCGTGAACGGCCGCGGGGTGCAGGTCCGCGGCCTGCTCCAGGCCGTGGAAGCCGCCTACCGGCCGGTCCTGCCGCGCGGTCGCCACCCGATCCTGGCCCTCGCCTTGGCGACGGCCCCGGATCGGGTGGACGTCAACGTCCACCCCGCCAAGCTCGAAGTCCGGCTGCGGGACGAGCGGGCGCTCGGTGCCGCCATCGGGGAGGCCGTCCGGGAGGCGCTCGGGCGGCGCCCGCTCGGCCTGGGCTTCCAGCCCGTGACGGGGATCGAGGCGCTCGGGCGCGACGCGGTGATCGCCGAGGAGACGCTCCCCTACGACGACGATGGGTTGATCATTACCACCGGCCTCCCTCCGCTCCGGCTCCTCGGCCAACTGCGGCACCGCCTGCTGCTGCTCGAAGGCGAGGCCGGCCTCTTCTTGGTCGACCAGCACCGCGCCCACGAGCGGATTCTGTTCGAGCGTTTGGCTGCCGGTGGAGCCGCGGGCGACGGGACCGAACCGGTCGCCCTGCCCGAGCCGATCCTGATCGAGCTCTCGCCGCGGCAAGCGGCCGGTTTCGGCGACCGTCTCGACCAGCTCGGCGCCCTCGGTTTCGGCTGCGAGCGCTTCGGGGGACGGACGTTTCTCCTGAAGACTGCCCCGGTCCTCCCCGGCGTGGTCGGGGCGACGGCGGGGGAGGGCGGCCCCTTTGCCCCCCTCGCGGGGCTCGGCCGCCTCGACGGGGTCGGGGAGAGCTTGCTCGCGCTCGACGACGACGAGGCAGCGGGCGAGGGCGAAGCCTGGCGGGAGCGATTGCTGGTTCGGCTCGCCTGCCGGACCGCCGTCCGCCGCGGTCGGCCGCTCGACCGGCCGGCGATGCGTGCGCTCGTCCTCGGGCTCGGGGAGACGGCCAGTCCCGCCGTCTGTCCCCACGGGTCGCCGCTGCTGATGCAGGTCGCCGGTGATCTCCTCGAGCGCCAGTTCGGTTGGCATTGATGGGTCGGGTCGCGTTCGTCTGGAGGTGAACCTCGGCCGCCTGCCGGGGAGAGCGGCCCTCACGCTTGTAGGCTCGTCCGTGAGCGGGCGAGGGGAGGATGGGAAGGGTTCGATATCGGGCGAGGAGTGGCGTTTGAGCTCCGCCCCTCACCCCCCAGCCCCCTCTCCCGGTGCGCGGGTAAGGGGGAGCCGTCACGCCAATTCGGGTTTGCGGAGAGGTCTATCGTCAAAGGTTTTTGAGGGCGCTTGGAGGAGAACTGGCGGTCCGGCGGTTTCGAGCGGAATGGAGCTGCGGATCACGCCGATGATACGAACATGGGGGGACGATTCCGCTCCTGGATGCTGGACTTGATTCCCCTCTCCCGCGCACTGGATAGGAGCCGGGGACGAGGGACGTTTCCCGCGTAGTGGAGCTAGCGTCCGGCGTTGGCATCAGGTGCGGAGCGGCGCTAGAAGCGGGGTGGCTGGGTCGGGCGGGGCGGCGCTTGGCTTGGGTGGAGGTCGATCACGAGGCCGGCCCGCCGCTGGGCGGTGCGGAAGAACCAGGGAGCCGCGAGCGAGACGTAGATGCGTCCACCGAGATCGTCGATCAAGGGCTGCGGGATGCCGCTCGCGCCGTTGGCCGCGCCCGCCAGCGCGCCCGCCAGCGCCGCGACGGTATCGGTGTCGCCGCCGGCGTTGACGGCGGTGAGGACTCCGTCTTCGAAGGCCGGGGCCGCCATCGCCGCCGCGAAGGCGGCCGGGACCGCCTCGGCCGCCGGCGAACCGGTGCCGATCACGGCCAGCGTCTCGGCGATTGGGTTCCCGCTTGCCTGCCGGCGGTCGACCTCGGCCAGCGCGGCGGCGACCGCGCCACCTCCGAGGACGGCCGCCGTCTCCCCGGCCCAGGCGGCGGCTG
>JBBSNJ010000312.1:0-4817 GCA_038232775.1 Thermomicrobiales bacterium | reverse complement strand
CGTTGCCGGCGCCTGGACCGTTTACGCCGGGCGCCTCGCGGCAGAGATGTCCGCGGTCGCCCTCGGCTCGGCGCTCTCGCTCGCGGGGGCGATCGTCTTCACCGTGAATATTGCCCACCTCGTCCGCCGCCGGGTGACCGCGCCCGCGCCGCCCTTGCCCTTCCCGGAACAGGCCGAGGTCGACCGACTCGCCACCCGATTTACCCGATTGGCCGGGCTCTACCTGCTAGTCGGACTCGGTGTTGGCCTCGGGACGAGCCTCTGGCCTCCGGGGAGCGGTCGCTGGGATCTCGTCTGGGCCCACGCAATGTTGGTCGGGTTCTTCCTCTCGATGGCCGCCGGCGTCAGCTACCACGTCTTCTCCCGCTGGACCGGGCGCCCCTGGCGCTCCACGGCGCCGATGCAGCTCCACTTCTGGCTCGTCTTCGTCGCCCTGCCGCTGATGCTGCTCGCCCTCGCGACCGGGCGCACCGCCCTCCTCGCCGTCGCCGGGCCGCTCCAGGCGATGGCCCTGGTCCTCTTTGTCGCGACGATCGCGCCGATGCTGCCGGCCCTGCCAGGAGCGACCCGGCCGGCGCTGGCGGGAGCGGCCGGCTTCCTCCTGATCGGAGTCGGCCTCGGCGCCGCGTTCGCGCTTGATCCGGCGCTCGGCGCCCGGCTCCGCCTCGTCCACGCCCAGATCAACCTCTTCGGCTGGACCGGGCTCCTGATCTCCGGCGTCAGCTACTACTTGATGCCTCGCTTCGCCGGGCGCCCCCTGCGCTGGCCACGGTTGGCACCCGTGCAGCTGGCGATGGTCGCCGGCGGGGTCGCGCTCGGCGCGGCCGTGCGCTCGACGATGCCCCAAGGCCCGGCGGCGTCGGCGAGCGGTCTGACCGCCCTCTCCGCCGCCGGGCCGGCACTGGTGGCGCTCGGTTTCCTGCTCTTGGCCGCCATCCTCGCCGCGACCTTCGCCCGGCCCAGGGGCGTCGCCCCGGGCACGACCGCCACCCTCCGCGTTGTCCCGCCTCCTCGCCACCCGGCCGCGTCCATCCAGGTTGGGAAGGCCGGAGCGGCGGGGAGCCGCCGGACGGTGACGCGCTCGTTGACGCCGCCGGTCGACGGAGCGGGACGACTCGAGACGGGAGGCGGAGCACGATGACAACCGAGGCAGGGGCGGCTGGCACGAGCATGATCGCCCAGCGGATCGTGGTGCCGGTCGATGGCGCCGCGCTCGCCGAGGAGGCGTTCCCCGACGCGCGCTCGGTCGCGGCCCCGGACGCCGAGCTCGTCCTGCTCCACGTGGCCCCCACCAAGGGGACCATCCTGCCAGGGGAGGAGCCGACCCTGGGCTGGCTGGACCGCACCGCGGAGCGGCTCCGCACGGAAGCGGGCCTTCGGGCCGAGATCGTCCGCGACCGCGGCGACCCCGCGACCGCGATCGTCCGGGTCGCCACCGAACGAGGCGCCGACCTAATCGTAATCGCCGGCGAGGGCTGGCGGGACACGGCGAAACGGTACCAGGGGAGCGTCGGCGATCGCGTGGCGCGCGAGGCGGCGACGTCCGTCCTGCTCGTACCGGCGCCCGGCCACTCGGGAGAGGGCATCCGTGGTGAGGGATGCGTCCGGCGGGTCGTCGTGCCGCTCGACGGGTCGGCGGGGGCGATGGGTGCGCTCTCGGCGGCCGAGACCGTGGCGCGTCGGTGCGCGGCGCCGGTCTGGTTGGTCGCCGCGGTCGACCCGGCCGACGGCGCGCCCCCCGCCGCCGTGGCCGACGCCGAGCACGCCGCCCGCGACTCGCTGGCCGAGCTTCGCGGCGAAGCCCAACGCCTGATCGAGAGCGCCGGCGCCCGGATCATGCGCGAGGGCGGCGCCGCCGCCTGGCAACTCCTGGACGGTCCGGCCGCGGCGGCCATCGTCGGCGCCGCCCGCGAGGGAGACCTGATCGTCCTCGCCAGCCGAGGACGCGCCGGGGGCGGCGGCTGGCCGATCGGCAGCGTCGCCGAGAAGGTCGTGCGATATTCGACGGTGCCCGTCTTGGTGCACCGGGACGCGCGCCGATAGCGAGCGGGGAGGAACGTGGTCAAGCCCGAGACGAGCACCAGCCAAGACCCAAACCAGACAGGAGGAGACCGATGAACGGACGCGCCGGATTGCCTCACCTCAAGCCCCAGCACCTGATCGTGGCCCTGATGGCTCTCGCCGGATTCTGGCTGCTCCGCGTCGCGACCGACTCGGAGGCGTTCGGGGCCGGCGCCCAGGCCCTGGCGCTCGTCGTCGGCCTGGGACTGTTCCTGTCGGCGGCAGTGGTCCTCTACCGCGACTACTCCGTCGATCCGGACGACGTGGCCGTGGTCCGCAATCCGGGGTTCGCCCACTTCCTGTTCGACAGCACCCGCTCGGCCCCGCTCTGGCTCGGCGCCCGGCTCTACCTCGGCTACGAGTGGTTCATGGCGGGTCGCGAGAAGCTGTCCGAAGACGCCTGGATGAGCGGCGGCGCCGCCCTCCAAGGCTACTGGGAGCGGGCAGTCGCCATCCCCGAGCAGGGCCGGCCGGCGATCACCTACGGCTTCTTCCGGGAGTACATCCAGTTCATGCTCGACCGGGGCTGGTACGACTGGTTCGCCAAGGTGATCGTCTTCGGCGAGCTGTTGGTCGGGCTCGGCCTGATCTTCGGCGCGCTGACGGGGGCCGCCGCCTTCTTCGGCGCCCTGTTGAACATGTCGTTCATGCTCGCCGGCTCGGCCTCGACCAACCCGGTCCTCTTCACTCTCTCGATCCTGCTGATCCTCGCTTGGCGGGTCGCCGGGCTGATCGGGCTCGATCGCTGGCTGCTGCCGGCCCTCGGCGCGCCCTGGCGCCCGGGCCGTCGTATCGCCCGCGACGCGGCCGCGTGGGGGGCCGACCGCGCCAGGAACGACTCGACCCCCGAGCCGGCCGCCAGAACAACCCGGTGAAGCGGGCGCCTCCGCCGGAGCCGCCCACCGCTCGCCTGAGGCGGCGTCGGCGCGGAACCTCTGCCGGCGCGTCGTCGGTCTCTGTGGAATCCGGATTATCGCTTCCGCTTCCCGGAACGAAGCCCTCACCCCCGACCCCCTTGCCCCTGTCCCGCGCGCGGGACAGGGGAGAAGTTCCCAGTCCTGAAATGCGGCCCGAGGGACAGACTCCCCTCTCCCGCGGGGTGAGGGCCGCGCTCCGACCGCCGAAAGCCGTCACTGGGATGTTCTCTGACGGAGACCTTCAGGAGGCGCAACACCATGTACCGACGAATCGTCGTCCCGCTCGACGGCTCGGAGCTGGCGGAGCGGGCGCTGCCCGACGCCGAAGGACTGGCCCGAGTGATCGGAGTCCCGCTCCATCTCGTCCGCGCGGTCGAGCCGGCGAACCTGAGCAGCCTCGATCTCTACGGGGTCGCCGACTACGGCGTCCTGACCCAGGCGCTGGTGGAGGAGCAGACGTCAGCCCAGGAGTACCTCGAGCGGACGGCGTCGGCCCTAGCCGAGCGCGGCCTCGTCGCCACCACGGACCTCCGCCAGGGCCGGGCCGCGACCGAGATCGTCGCCTCGGTCGAGCCCGGCGACCTGATCGTCATCGCCAGCCACGGGCGGGGCGGCATGGCGCGCTGGTTCCTCGGCAGCGTCGCCGAAGAGGTGGCCCGGCGCTCCTCGGTGCCGGTGCTCTTGGTCCGCGCCGCCCCGAACACCGAGCCGGCCCGGTCGAACGAAGCGGTCGCGGTTCAATGAACGCCGGACGGGTGCCGAGCGGGCATTCGTGCAATTCTCCGGCGTGGGGCACCAGTCGAGACAGGATGCTCCGATCCGGCCCCCGACTCGACTTGGACGACGAGGTCGGCCCTCCCCCGGCTGGTATCCTTGCTGCCCAGGATCGAGCCCGCCAGCGACGTTGGGCACGACGGGGCCAGGCATGGGAACGATTGATGACCTCGGGGATCGCCGACTGCAACCCGGAGCGCTCGCCGACGAACCGGGGCGCGTCCGGAGCCCTCCCCGATCGGGCCCTGATCGCGGCCTACGAGGCCGCGCTGGCGGTCGCCTCCGAGCTCGACCTGGAAGCGGTCTTGCAGCGGATCGTCGATCTGGCGCGGGAGGTCGTCCCGGCCCGCTACGCCGCGCTCGGCGTCGCCGGCCACGGGCAGGAGATCGTCCAGTTCGTCACCTCCGGCATCTCGCCGGAGGAGCGGGCGCGCCTCGGCCCGCTGCCGCGCGGGCACGGGCTCCTCGGCGAGTTGATCCGGGAGGGGCGCCCCCTGTTGATCCCGGACATCGACGCCGACCCGCGGTCGGTCGGGCTCCCCCCGCACCACCCGCCGATGCGCTCCCTCCTCGGCGTGCCGATCCTGCTCGGGGAGCGGCCGCTCGGCAACCTCTACCTCTCCGAGCGCGTCGACGGCGCCGATTTCGACCGGGACGACCTGGCCGCCGTCCAGGTGCTCGCCGCCCACGCCGCCTCGGCCATCGACCGCGCCCACCTCTACCGCGCGCTGGCGGCCAGCCGGCGCCGGGCCGAGGCGCAGCGGGACCACCTGCGGGTCATCCTCGACAGCCTGCCGACAGGTGTCTTGATCCACCAGGCGCCGGACGGCGCGGTCGAGTTCGCCAACGCCGCGGCCACGGCGCTGCTCGTCCCCGCCGCCCCACCGACCGGCGCCGACGACCTCCGTTGGTTCCAGACCGACGGCGCCCCGCTGCCGCCGGAGCGCTCCCCCGCCCGCCGCGCCCTCGCCGGGGCGACGCTGATCAACCTCCAGCTCGACCTGGAGCGGGGCGCCGGGCACCGCCTGCCGGTTCTGCTCCAGGCCGCCCCCCTCCGCGACGACG
>JBBSNJ010000311.1:0-4819 GCA_038232775.1 Thermomicrobiales bacterium | reverse complement strand
GGGGAGGCGCCGGCGACCACCGCCGACTACGGGTTGAGCCGGCGCGAGTTCGAAGTGCTCGCGCTCCTGGTCGCCGGGCACTCCAACGGCGGGATCGCCGACGCGCTCTTCATCAGCCCGCGGACGGCCGCCAGCCACGTCGGCCACATCCTCGCCAAGCTGGGCGTGGAGTCGCGGGCGGCGGCGGTCGCCCGCGCGATCCGGGACGGGCTGGCGTGAGGGCGGCCGGCGCCTGGTCGGCTCGACATCGTAGTGGAATCCGACCCCCGCCGCGGCGGACCGGCGCGACGAACGGCTCGAAACGAGTGGGGGTTGACGGCGGCCGTGGCGCCGCTGGTCTCGGGCATGGGGACGGGGACGGCGGGAGGCGGCCGGAACGGCCAGCGGCGCAGCGGCCGGTGGTGCGAGGAGAGCGGGGATGATCCTCTCGGACCGGGACATTCGGGCGGCGCTGGCGGAGGGGCGGATCAAGATCGACCCCGCGCCCGACCTCGAGGCACAGCTCGGCTCGGTCTCGGTCGACTTCCGGCTGGGGCAGACCTTCATGGTCTTCGAGCACAGCCGCCACAGCTTCATCGATCCCCGGCAACCGCGCTCGATCGGCGAGGCGATGCGGACGATCGAGGTCGCCGCCGACGAGCCATTCATCATGCAGCCGGGCGACTTCGCGCTCGCCTCGACGGTCGAGACGCTGGAGCTGCCGGACGATCTGCTCGGCCGGCTGGAAGGGCGGTCGAGCATCGCCCGCCTCGGGATCACCGTCCACTCGACGGCGGCGGTCTTCGAGCCAGGCTGGATCGGGACGGCGACGATGGAGCTGAGCAACCTGGGGCGGATGGCGGTCGCCCTCCACCCGGGGATGCGGATCTGCGCCTTCTCGTTCGAGCAGGTCAGCTCCCCGGTCTTGGTCCCCTACCGGTTGAAGCAGCACGCCAAGTACGTGGGCCAGGTCTCGCCGCGGGCTAGCCTTCTCTCCGAGGAGAACCGGCGCGACCTCGGGTCCGGCTCGCCGGAGTGAGGCGAGCAGCCGGCGCGTTTCACGTGAAACGATCCCCGGCCCCCGCTCGTTGTTCGGTCATGTCCCCAGGCGCCGCGGCCGTGGCGCCTGTCGGCGGTCGTGTCCAACGCTCCCCTGACGCGCCGGGACGACGCGGGCGGAGACAGCGGGGACTCTCGATCAGCGTTTAGAGGGATCGAGCGCGGCCGATGTTCCCCGCCGACTGGACGCGCGGCGTTCCGGGTGGGGATACTCTGGTCGAACGCAGCCGCCGTTCAACGGCAGCGGCGGCCGGCGACGACGACCACGGTTGGAGAACCCGATGGCACAGGCCCAGCTCGAGCAGATGCGCGACCGATTCTTGCCGATGCTCCGCCTCGCGGCGGAGGAGTACCGACACCGCACCCCCGTCGGGTATCCGGTCGTCGTCGACATGGTCGAGGGGGGCGCCGTCGGGATCGAGCTCGACCCGAGCTACGCCCTCTACCTCGTCAGCGACGGCGAGCGCGTCTTCGCCGACCTCTACTACCGCTCCTCTCGGACCGACGCCCGCTCGAGCGCCAGCCGCGAGAAGTTCGGCGGCCTCCCGTTCGACGACCGTCGCCCTCTCCCGCCGTCCCCCACCGACCAAGATCTCCGCAACCTCCTCGCGGAGCTGATGTCGCGCTGGAACTTCCAGCCGGGCGTCATCCACATCACCGACTCGTAGCCTGGCCGCGCCACGCCCGACCCTCGGCTCTCGGACCCCTGGTCCTCGCCGTGGCACGGCGGGGGGGAGTTGCGCGTCGGGCGCGCCGTTGACGTCGCCCGACCGCCGTTCCTGGCGCATCGTCTGATACGAACTTCGGTTGAACCGTCCCGCTACCCGGCGCGGGACAAGCTCTCCTCTCCCGCGCACGGGATAGGGGGAAGGGGGCCGGGGGTGAGGGCAGCTCTCCGGGTAGACGAAGTCATCACCCGAAGTTCGTATTCCCCGGATTCCGTGAGATGGCAACGGCGGCCGCCGTTGGCGGTCTCGTTTCTTCCTCTCCGGCCGCGCCGGGAGGGGGGGGCACGCCCTGCGCAGAGCTGAACGGGTGAGGGCCGGGAGCGGCAGCGCTCAACCGGCCCCCGTCGACCTCTCGCGCTACGGGGAGGCCGCGATCCGCGCCGGCCGGCGTCGGGGGCCGGCCCGCCTGCCTCCAACGATGTTCCACGTGGAACATCCGCCTCCAACCAAGCGGCTACTCGACGATGATCCACCGGTCGAGGTCGCGCTCGTAGGACACCGGACCCTCCTCCCCGAAGAAGAGCGCCACCTCGCGCGCCGCGCTCTCGGGGCTGTCCGAGCCGTGGATCAGGTTCCGCCCGATCGTCAGGCCGAGATCGGCCCGGATCGTGCCCGGTGTCGCCTCCGCCGGCTTCGTCGCCCCCATCGTCGCCCGCGTCACCGCGACCGCCCCCGGCCCCTCCAACACCATCAGCACCACCGGACCCGAGGTGATGTAGTCGACCAGTCCGGCGTAGAACGGCTTCCCCTGGTGTTCCCCGTAGTGCCGCTCCGCCACCTCGCGCGGGATCCGCCGCAGCGCCAGCGCCGCGATCTTCAGCCCCCGCCGCTCCAACCGGCCGATGATCTCACCGACGAGACCCCGCTGCACCCCGTCCGGCTTGACGATCACCAACGTCCGCTCCGCCGCCACTGGCAACACCTCCCGCTCCGTCCGTCCCCGTCGCCCGGCCGCCGCGACCGCGCCCCGCCCCACCCGAGGGCGATCGCAGCCTAGCACGCCCCTCATCCCAGCGTCACCGTCCGCCTCCCCGATCGAGGGGCAAGACGCCAAGGAGTCGCGCTGCTCCCGACATCGCCTTCCTGCACTTCGCCCCCGCCCATCCCGATCGTGGTGGACCGCGTCATCCCGGCGTAAGCGCCTTCACCCCACCGTAAGACCCCGAGCGCACCATTACTGGCGCCCCCCCCGTGCCGCCGGGCACGGAGAGCTCGGAGGGGAGCGGTCGGACAAACCCCGACCGTGCCACCTGATCGCTGGAGGAGGACGGCTGTGCAGACACCGCGAAGGATTCCCCGGAGGCCGCTCGCCGCATCACTCCTGGCCGCGACATTGATCGCCCCGACCGCGCTCGGGGCCGTCGCCGGGCAGGAGAACACCGGGTCCGATTCGGACGTCCTGACGGGCGTCGTGCCGCGCGAGGCCGAGGTCGAGGCCGGCGGCGACGTCCGCTGGATCTTTCCCGGTCCGCGGCGCCTGGACCCGGCCATCTTCGGCACCCCCGACCAACCGCTCGGCTTCGAGGACGGCGTCGGGGTGCCCACTGCCGGCCGGCTCGAGTCGGACGACGGCGATGCCTACACGACGACCGAAGAACCGACGCTCTTCTCCGACATCTGGGAGGCGGCGGCCGGCGACGCGACCGTCCGCGTCGTCGACCGGACCGCGTCCGCCGGCAAGGAGACCGAGGACGAGATCGAGGCGACCTTCACCTTCGAGAGCCCGGACGGGGAGCACGACTCCCGCGTCGAGGTGACCAAGCCGCTGCCGATGATGCCGGACCACGAGAACTTCGGCGGAGTCGGCCTGGACGTCACGATCCACGGCCGGACGGGGATCGGCACCAAGCTCGTGCCGCAGCTCTTCGCCCCGATCGCCTTTTGGGGCATCGGCGAGCTGTACATCGACGACGAGATGGTGTCGGACAACCGCCTCGTCCACTTCATGGCCACCCAGCGGGTCCGCGATCCGGAGGGGGACTACGAACTCGTCTTCGACGAAGGCGTCATCCGCGACGAGGTCCACGGCCACCTCGTCCTGCCCCCGGTCACGGTGACGC
This sequence comes from Thermomicrobiales bacterium, assembly GCA_038232775.1. Classification (GTDB taxonomy): domain Bacteria; phylum Chloroflexota; class Chloroflexia; order Thermomicrobiales; family UBA6265; genus JBBSNJ01. Next base: position 993 of record JBBSNJ010000311.1, on the reverse strand, counting down.
CGGATGGCCCCGTCGACGGGCCGATCGCGACCGGGGTGATGCTGGAGAACGGGAAGGAGCAGCCCTTCCTGCACGTCCTCTATGAGGACGTCGAGACCCTGACGATCGAGGCGGCCGCGGCAGAATAGCCGAGATCGTCTCGGGCGACTTTGGACCACGGATCCGGCGTTGCCTCGACTGCTGATCCAGGTCGGGCGGTGTCGCGGGCTCGTGCCGCTGGGCCGCGACCCGGCCCTCCCTTCCCCTCACTCCTGGATGGTTTCGGTCTTGGCCCAGGGCCGGAGTGGGGAGGGCGTCGTCGCCACGACCGCCGCGCGAGCATCGCGATTCCACTCGACTCGGTCGGCGGCTCCCCCGGGCCGAACCTCGCGAGGCTCGGGAACTCGCACCCGGCGAGCCACCCTCCCCGACGCCGAGACGCCCACGCAGCAGCGCGCTACTCCCGCGTCAACGGCGGCCGGGCAGAATCGGCCGCGTCGTCGCTCCCCGCGCCGGACGGCGGCGAATCGTCGTTCTCCGCCGCGCTCCCGGCGTTCCCGGCGCTCGGAGTTGTCCGCTCTCGCCCCCGTCGCTTCGGCCGGTAGCGCGCCTGCTCCAACGACCAGAGCGTAACCACGACCGCGATCGCCAGCGGCACCAGCACGACCAAGGCGAGCAGCACCCACTCGGTCAGCCCCACCGCCCGCCCCCCCGGCGCGGCGTCGTGGCGCCGGGCGTCGCTCGTGCCGTTCCTCGCCCCCCACGGCCGCCCCGATCATCGCCGCGGCTCGCCGCGGGAGCGGCAAGCGGACCCGACACCGCTCCCCCTGGCCCGGCGCACCCGCCGCCGGGATCGCCCCCGCACGGCATGCCCCCGGACTCGTCCCCGAGCAGCCGCCCCAGCAGATCGAGCAAGACGTCCCGCTCCGCGTCGCTCAGGACCGCCGTCCGCAGCGGGACCTGATCGAGCGCGACCAAGAACCGCTCCCGGAGTGCCTCGCCGGCGGGGGTCAG
>JBBSNJ010000310.1:0-4833 GCA_038232775.1 Thermomicrobiales bacterium | reverse complement strand
CGGCGCAGACCGCGATCGAGACGTTCGCCACCGACAACAACGGCAAGTACACCACTGCGACCGTAGCTAAGCTCACGGCGATCGAGCCGACGCTCACCGATGCTGGCACGAACCTGGCCGTCAACGCAGCCGGGGACAAGTCATACACCCTGACGATGACCCAGCCGACGACCACGCACACGTTCACGATCACGCGTGCCGACACCGGCGTGACCACGCTCGGCTGTACTCCGACCACCGGGGCCGGCGGTTGTCCGAGCGGCGGCAACTGGGGCGGCTGATCGACTAACGCTCAATCGAACCCACCGTCGCCGAGGATCGCGGCGGAGCCAACCAACCGAGGAGGCGGGCCACCGGCCCGCCTCCTCCATTTCGTGCGTGCAAGCTCCCGATCCTGCCACCGGCGTCTTTGCGGGACCCGGCGAGAGGACGCGAAATGGAGGACCTCGCCCTAGCGAGCTCCTCGGTCCGGTCCAGTGAGCGGCCTACTTCTCAAGTCGCCATTCCTGCGAGCCGATGGCTTGTCCATGACCTTTCCAGGGGTAACGAGCTCCCCAGGCCGCTCGCTGATCATGGGTGCGCGGCACGCATCCGGTCAGGGCGGGTTCTCGATCGTGGAGGTGCTCGTCGCGATCACCCTGCTCACGGTGGGGATCCTCGGAGCCCTGGTGATGATCGACTCCGCCAACGGCACGACGGCCGCGAACCGGGCACGCACCAGCGGCGTCAACCTGGCCCGGGAGGTGACGGAGGGATCGCGCGCGATCCAGGAGACCGTGCCCTACGCGGCGCTGTCGACGGGTTGTGCGACGCCCTCGAGCCCCAGCAACCCCTGCGCCGAGACCAGCGCGATCGTCGCGGCGCTGCAGAGCCAGCCGGGTCTGGCGTCAACCGGGACCGGGGGCTGGAAAATCGTGCGCGAGGGCACCACCTACACGATCAAGGTCTCGATCTGCTCGATGGACGACCCCAGCGACGGTCTGGGCAACCACTCCAGCGACGGGCCCTACTGCGCCGACGCCGGCGCCGGTGGCACCGCCGACAGCTCACCCGACGACTACAAGCGCCTGATCGCGGACGTGTCGTGGTCCGGAACCCGCAGCACGCAGAGCACCCGATCGGTCGCCCTGCTGCAGTCAAACGGGGTCAACGCCCCGGCGATCAGCTGCCTGCGCCCGACCTCGAGCCCATGTCCCGACAGCAGCGCGCCGCTGGTCAACCAGTCGGGGACCACGACTCTTCCCTTCACGGCGACGCTGTCGGGGCCGGCGGCCAACCGGGTGGTCTGGTACGTCGACGGCGCCTTCAAGGGCACCGTCACGCCGAGCGGCGGCTCGGCCGCGTTCACCTGGAATCTCGGCACGGTGGGGAGCGGCACCGAGGTCTTCGACGGCAGCTACGAGGTCAGCGCCAAGGCCTTTGACGTCAACGGCCAGGCCGGGACCTCGGGCAGCGTGCAGGTACAGATCAACCGGCGCGTCCCGGCCGCTCCCGGAAGCTACGCTGCCGGCCGCGACACTCTGATCGCCGGCAACGGATCGATCGGCGGGGTGGACGTCGACTGGCTCCCCGTCCCCGACAAGGACGTCCTCTACTACCGCATCTACCGCAAGGTCGGGACCGCCGCGGCCACGATGCTGGCGCAGACCACCGACACGGGGCAGACGAGCTACACCGACCGCACGCCGCCGGCGAATCCGACCACCTGGACCGCGGCGTGCTCCAACCCGCGGCAAGCGGCGGCCAGCGCGCTGCGCTACTACGTCGTCGCCGTCGACCAGAACGGGACCACGCCCCGCGAGGGCACGCAGACGGCGTCGGTCGACGTGAACGCCTGCAACACCGCCCCGAAGAATCCGCCGACCAACGCCCTGCAGCTGACCACCAACGCGAATGGCACCCTGACCCTGACGGGGGCGTTGCCGGCGAGCCCGACCGACAACGACTCGGGCGACAAGGTGACGGCGGTCCGGGTGTACCGCTGGACGGGGACGGCCGGACCGTCCGCGCCAGGCGACCGCCTCGCTCTCGTGCCCTTCACCGGCTCCAGCTTCAGCTTCACCGACGCCGCGCCGCATCCGAACGGCACCCCGCTCAAGTACTGCTTCACCAACGTCGATCAGGTCATGCAGGAGTCGATCTGCAGCAACGTGGTGAGCGGATGAACGAGCGCGGGTTCACCCTGATCGAGCTGCTGGTGGGCGTGACGATGGCGCTGATCGTGTTCGGCATCGTCGGCACGACGCTCGTCGCCTACCAGCGTGACGCCCCGCGCTCGGTGCGCCAGAACGACAGCCAGGACCAGGCGCGGGTCTTAAGCGCCCGGATCATCCGCGAGCTGCGCAACGTGGCGAGCTCGCGGACCGCGCCGAGCCTGGTCGAGGCGGCGGGACCGTACGACCTCGTGTTCCAGACGGTCGGGTCGCCGAGCGGCCAGAACACGGCGGGCCTCGTGCGCCGGCGCTACTGCGTCCCCTCCGACTCCGCCCCGGGCACCGAGACCAACGCCGCGATGACGGTGCAGCAGCAGACCTGGACGACCGCGACCGCGCCGGCGAACCCATGGCCGATCGCGGGCGGCGCCTCGACGGCCTGCCCCTTCGCCCCGGCGTCGGTGCCGGCGGGCTCCTCGATCTCCACCTCGCGGGCCGCAGGGGGCGTGAGGAACCGATTCGCCGGCGCCAATCGCCCCGTCTTCAGCTACGACAGCACGGCTCTCGCGACGATCACGACCGTGGGGATCGACCTCTTCGTCGATACCAACGCGACCCAGCCTCCGGCCGAGACCGAGCTTCGCAGCTCGGCGTTCGTGCGCAACCAGAATCAGATCCCGGTTGCCTCGTTCACCGCCACGCCCACCGGCGGGGGGCACGTCCTGCTCAACGGCGGCGGCTCCAGCGACCCCGACAATCAGCAGCTCACCTTCAAGTGGTTCCGGGTCGGGACGGCGGCTGCGATCGGGACCAGCGGGCTGCTCGATTGGGCCCCGGGCGCCGGCACCTACACGGTTCGCCTGGAGGTCACCGACCCCGGCGGGCTGACCGCATCCGAGACGAAGACGGTGAGCGTCTCATGAGCAGGCTCAGCGACGAGCGGGGCCTGGCCCTGGTGCCGGCGCTGGCCACGATCGTGATCGTGCTGATGCTCGGGGCCGCCGCCCTGGCGACGGTCAACGTGCAGAGCCACCAGTCGGGCCTCGAGCGCGCCCAGGAGGGGGCCTTCCAGGTCGCCGAGAGCGCGCTCAACACCCAGACGCTGCAGCTCAGCAGGAAGTGGCCCAACAACGCCGCGGCGGCCTATGGGGCGTGCAACCAGTCCACCGCGGCGTCGGCGACCTGCACGGGCGCCGCGCTGGCAGGGAACTTCACGACCGTGGCCGGAGGGGCGCCCAACGGCGGCTCCGACTTCGGCACGACCCCGACCTGGTCCACGCGGGTGATCGACGACGTCGACGGCAGCGCGTTCTACGACGACGCCCTGGCGAGCAGGGCCCCGGCTCCCTGCGCCTGCGACGCCAACGCCGACGGCGCCGTCTGGGTGCGCTCGGAGGCGACCGTCGGCGGCAGGAAGAGCGTGGTCGTCAACCTGGTCCAGCAGAGCCAGCCCCGGCTCGAGGCCCTGCCCACCGCCTCGATCATCGCGGGCGCGTTCGAGACCTCCAACGAGGGCAAGAAGGTGATCGTCGACGCGACCGGGAGGTCCGCGACCGCGGGGGTGGTCGCCGTGCGGTGCGTCGGCGGGCCCGCCAGCGGCGACGCCTGCCTGGGCTATGACCCGACGAAGGGCCAGCTCAACCCCGAGGACGCCTACCAGACCGGCTACGTGGACGGGACCGCGCTGCCGAACGCGACCAACCGCTCGATCCTCGACGCGGAGGCGTTGGCCCGCCTCAAGCAGACGGCACAGACCTACGGCAGCTACTACGCCACCGGCTGCCCCTCGACCCTGACCGGGGCGCTCGTCTACATCGAGAACGCGAGCTGCTCGTACACGAGTAGCACCCAGTTCAACTCGGCGGCCAGCCCGGGGGTCGTGATCTTCGGCGCGGGCACGCTGTCGCTGGGCGGCACCACCAGCTTCTACGGGCTGATCTACAACGCCAACGGCCAGGGCTCCGCTCCGGGCTCGGGGCCCTGCACGGCGGGTTACAAGAACGAGGTGGTCAGCCTCAACGGCGACGCCAGCGTCGTCGGCGCGATCCTCGTCGACAAGTGCGGCAGCATCACCGCGGGCGCCAGCGGCGTGAATATCGTCTTCGACTCCAACGTCTTCGCCAACGTGGTCTCCAACGGCACCGCCGCGAGCATCAAGAACACGTTCCGGATCGTCCCCGCCGGATGACGGCCGGACCCGCGGAGGATCGATCCCGTTGAGCCCCCGGCTCGGCGGGGCGTAGGGATCGTCCGTCCGGCGCAGAACTTCGAGCCATGGCAAGCCAGATCCTCTTCATGGCCCTGCTCGGCCTGGTGACCGGCAGCTTCCTCAGCGTCGTCGCCCACCGGGTCCCGCTCGGGCAGTCGATCGTCGCACCGCGGTCACGTTGCCCCGGCTGCGGCACTCAGATCGCCGCCTACGACAACGTCCCGCTGCTCTCCTACCTCGCCCTGCGCGGCCGCTGCCGCAACTGCAGCGAGCGGGTGCCGCTGACGTATCCGCTGCTCGAGCTCACCGTCGCGGGGGCCTTCGTCGGACTGCTGATCGCCCATCCCGACGACGGGGTCGAGATCGCGCTCGGCGCCGCGTTCGTGGCGACCCTGGCCACGATCACCCTGACCGATCTGGAGCATCGGATCATCCCCAACAAGGTCCTGATCGTGAGCGCGGTCGTCGGCG
>JBBSNJ010000309.1:0-4834 GCA_038232775.1 Thermomicrobiales bacterium | reverse complement strand
GGCCGCGCGGCCGCGGCTGCCCGCGGTCGGGCACTGGTCGACGCCGATGGTCGCCCCGATCAAACCCTGCCCGCGCTGCGGGCGCGCCAACCCACCCCAGCAGCCGTTCTGCGCCGAGTGCGCGGCGCCGCTGCGTGAGGTGGCGCCGGTCGGCTTGGCGCGAGCGCCACAGACCCAGTTCACGTTGCCCGACTATCTGATCGCCGCCCGCAAGCGCGACGCCGAGTCCCGGCGCTGGGACGAGACCGGGGAGGGAACCGGCAGCGGGCTGGTTTGGCTCGGCGGCATCCTGGCGGTCGGCGCCGTGGTCTTCTCGAGTGGCGGGGAGTTCGGCTCGGGCGCGCTCATCCTCGGTCTCCTGCTCGTCGTCGCCGGTTACTGGCGGATGCGCCGGGACCGGCACGCGATGGCCCGCGCCGGGCTGGCGACGACCGCCTTCGGTGCCCTGGCGCTCGGCGCGGTCGCGCTCCAGTTGCTCGACCTCGACGCGCCCCTGGGGGAACGGGCGCGCCCGACGCGGGCGGTACCGACCCCGACCCCGGACCCGGCCGAGACGGCGCCGGTCGCCAACGCCGAGATTAACGCCGCTCCGGCCGTCGCCATGCTCGGCGGCGGCCCCGACCACAGCGGGCGCAATCCGGGGCCGGGGCCGCGGCAGCGCCCGGTCGTCCGCTGGCGGGCCTACGTCGGCGGCGAGCTCTATTCCTCGCCCGTGGTCGTCGGGGGGACGGTCTTCATCGGGACCAAGGACGGCTTCCTCGCGGCCTACGACGCCGCGAGCGGGGCGGAGCGCTGGCGGTTCGACCTCGGGGGGTATATCGTCCGCGGCACGCCGGCGGTCGCCGACGGGGTGGTCTACCTGGCGGCGGGCTACGGGCTCTTCGCGATCGACGCGGCGACGGGCGAGGCGCGCTGGCGGGCGCCGATCCGCTACGCCGGGTTCGCCTCGCCGACCGTCGCCGACGGCCTGGTGGTCGTCGCCGCCCAGGAGGGGCACGTCTACGCGGTGGAGGCCGGCAGCGGCCGCGAAGTCTGGAAAGCCGACACGGCGGGGCTCCTCTTCGCCTCGCCGGCGGTCGCCGGCGGCGAAGTCGTGATCGGCGACGACACCGGCAAGGTCCACGCCTTCGCGCTCGACTCGGGTACCCCGCGCTGGACGACGACGCTCGAGGGGGAGATTTACGGTGCGGCGGCGATGACGCCCGGCGGCGTCTACTTGTCGACTACCGCCCCGGTCCTGGTCGCCCTCGATCCCGCATCCGGCGAGGAGCGCTGGCGACGCGGGGTCGGAGGGGACGCCGGGCCGGCGGTGGTCGACGGTGCGCTCTTCCTCGGCGACCGGAGCAACGGTCTGCACGCGCTCGACGCCGCCAGCGGGGCACCCCGCTGGTTGATGCCGACCGGAGCCCCGGTCCGCGCCTCCCCGGTCGTGGCCGACGGCGTCGTCTACCTGACCAGCGGCACGACGGTCTACGCGGTCGACGCCGTCGACGGCGAACCGCGCTGGAGCTTCCCGACCGGGGGGCCGATCACCGGCTCGCCGGCGGTCGTTGGCGGGGTCCTCTTCGTCGGCAGCCACGACGGGTTCCTCTACGCCCTGGCGGAGGAGGGCGGAACCCCGGTGGCGACAGCGCCCGGCTGAGCCTAGGGAGCGACGGGCGGACGGAGGCGCGGTCGGGCCGGTCGGCCGGGAGCGCCGGAGCCGGGACCGGGGGCGTTCTGCGCTCGGTCGGGCGAACCTCGACTGCTCCGATGAGAATGCTCGCCTGCGCCTCAATTCTCGGCTCCGGCGACGCACGCGGTGGACTCCGAGCGAAGAAACGGTCTGAGATGGGGGCGTTTAAGGGCTTCCGTATCGCGGGGCGAGGTAGTACAATCCAAGATGGACTCAGCGCGTGTGCGCGCGGCGACCGTGAGGTCGTCGGAGAAAGGTTGGGTCCGGGAAGTGGGAGGGAGACGGTCATGCGGGAAGCACGGCTCTTGAAGCAGGTTGGGACCCTGGCAATGGGTGCCGGCCTGGTGTTCGGCTTGGCGCTGCCGGCGGCGGCCCAGGAGACGGCGTCGACGCTGAATGGGGATGGGACGCTCAACGTCGTCGCCGACTCGACCCTGTCCTTCATCGAGGAAGTCGTCGTCGTCGATCCGCAGGTCGCGTTCACCGACGCGTTCCTGGAGTGCATCGCCGCCTTCAGCATCGACGAATGCACCGAGGAAGTCCTCGAGGACCTCCTGCTCGAGGATCAGGAAGTCGGCGACACGGTCGACAACACGCCGTTCAACCCGGTCGACGAGGGCTCGCTCGAGACCTCCGACGACGTCGACTTGGCCGCGCTGCCGCCGGTTTAGCCTCCTGGCTCAACCCAAGGACGCGCCCGCGGGGCCGGCACACTGCCGGCCCCGCGTTTTGGTGCCCGCCCCGGTGCGGCCCTCGCCTCCCGGCGCTCGGTTCGGCCGCTGAACGCTCGCCGGCGCCAACTGGCTTGCGGACGCTCGATCCGCCGTTCTCTCCTGCCGGACTGCCGGTCCTCTATCGAAGCCGTCTGGGGGTTGCCGCTTCCCGGAGCGTAGCCCTCACCCCCGGCCCCCTTGCCTCTTTCCCGTGTGCGGGAGAGGGGAGAGCGCCCCGCTTCCGCTACCGGACCAGTTCAACCGAAATTCGGTGCTGCCCCTTTGGCTCCGCTCAGGGCAGGCCCCGGCACCGCGGCCACTTTCTACAGCGCTTTGCAGAAGCGTCGGCCCGGGACCGGGGAGTTCTGTGCGCGGCTGTCGCCCTGTGGGCGACGGGCGCAGCAAGCAGCGCCCCTACAACCGATCGCGGTTCGTCAGCTTCTCTGCCACCCGCTCTACAGCGGGTGGCAATGGAGTTAACCGGCCGCGAACGGCTGTCGGGGCGCTGCTTGCTGCGCCCGTCGCCCGTAGGGCGACCGTGGCCCGCCCAAACACTCCGTGGCCGTCGGCCGACCTTTCTGCAGAGCGCCGTAAGTGTGGGAGAGGGGAGTCTTTCCTGGTTTCGATAGGGGAGAGGTACAAACGATTGCCGTCTTGCCGCCCCGGAGCGTCTCGTACGGAATCCGAATGAATCGTGGGTGTTCCCCGACGGTCGGCGACCACGCTCTCCCTTGCCCCTCGCCCGCGCACCGGGAGAGGGATTGGGGCTGAGGGCGTCTCCGGCGAAGCGGCATCAATGCCTCGGACTCCGCATCAGCCCGTGTTCTTGAGGCCGCCGGCGATGCCGTTGACGGTCAGGAGGACTGCTCGCAGGAGTTCGTCCGCCTCGGGCTCGTCTCGGAGCCGGCGCAGCAGCTCGATCTGGACGAAGGAGAGCGGATCGACGTAGGGGTTGCGGCGGTCGATCGAGCGGCGGAGGACCGGGTCCCGTTCGAGCAGACGCGGCTGCTCGGTCACCTCCAGCACCATCTTCGACGCGAGCCGGTACTCGGCGGCGATGGGGGGCCAGAACCGATCGCGCAGCGGCGGCGGCGCCAGGTCGACGTAGCGGCCGGCGATCTCCAGGTCCGCTTTGGCGAGGGCCAGTTCCGCGTTCGCGATCAGGGCCGTGAAGTAGGGCCAGGCCCGCTCCATCTCGCGCAGGAGTTCGAGCCCGTAGCGTTCCGCCCCGGCGGCGAGCCCCGTCCCCAAGCCGAACCAGCCCGGCAGCAGAATCCGGCACTGGGTCCAAGCGAAGACCCAAGGGATCGCCCGCAGGTCCTCGATCGCGTCGGTGGCGACCCGCTTCGCCGGGCGGGAGCCGAGCTGGAGGCGGGCGATCTCCGCGATCGGGGTCGCGCTCTGGAAGAAGGGGACGAACTCGGGGTCGTCGTAGACGAGGCCGCGGTAGGCCGCGGTCGAGGCGGCCGCGACCTCCCGCATCGCCGCGTCGAAGCGCCCGCCCGGTTCGGCGTCGGCGCCGGGACCGGCGCCGAGGGCGGCGGCCGTGGCCCCCGGTCCGCTGCTGACCAGCACCGCGCCGGCGACCAGCTCCAGCTCCCGGTGGGCGATCTCGGGGGTGGAGTAGCGGGCGGCGATCACCTCCCCCTGCTCGGTCAGCTTGATCCGACCGGCGACCGAGCCCGGCGGCTGGGCGAGGATCGCGACGTTCGTCGGGCCGCCGCCCCGCCCGATCGAGCCGCCGCGGCCGTGGAAGAACGTCGGCTGGACCCCCGCGTCGCGGAACAGCTCGGTCAGATCGCGCTGGGCCGTGTAGAGGGCCCAGGACGAGGCGAGGTAGCCGAGGTCCTTGTTCGAGTCGGAGTAGCCGAGCATCACCTCCTGCCGGTCACCCCAGGCGGCGAGGGCGGCGCGGTAGACGGGGGTGGCGAAGAGGCGGCGCATCGTCGCCGGTGCCTCGCGCAGCGCGTCGCCGTGCTCGAACAAGGGGGCGATCTGGAGCCGGGCGTTGCCGCCGCGGGGGTCGCAGAGCTGGGCCTCCTTCATCAGGAGCAGCGCGGCCAGGGCGTCGGCCGGGCCGTCGCAACCGGAGACGACGTAGGTGCGGATCGCCCCGGCGTGCTCGCTGGCGAGGAGCCGGCGGACGGTGTGGAACGTGTCGACCACCTCCCGCGCGTCGGCGGAGAGCGGCGTCAGATCGGGCGGGATGAGGGGCCGCGGATTGGCGATCTCCCGCGAGAGGAGCGCGATCCGGGCCTCGTCGTCGAGGTCGCGGTAGGCGGGCTCGACGCCGGTCAGGGCCAAGACGTCGGCCAGCGCGGCGGTCTGGCGCTTGGCGTGGTCGCGGACGTCGAGCTGGGCGACGTGGAAGCCGAAGACCGCCACCTGGCGCAGGAGGTCGTGGAGCTCGCCGGCGGCGATCAGGGCCGCCCCCTGGGCGACCAGC
>JBBSNJ010000308.1:0-4843 GCA_038232775.1 Thermomicrobiales bacterium | reverse complement strand
GGGGGGGGCGTGGGTGCGGTTGGGGGGGGGGGGGGCGCCCGGGCCCGGCCGCGGGCCGCCGCCCGGGGGGGGGGGGGGGGGGTTGGGGGGGGCCCGGCGGGGGGGGCCCCCCCCCCCCCGCCCCGCCGACAGACGAGGCTCCGGACGACCCGCCCGCAGCAAGGACACTTCCACGGTGACCGATCCAACCGACCCAACCGACCCGAGCACCCAGCGACCCCAGACCCCAGACGCCGACCCGAAGGACACGGCCGAGGGCTCGGCCCCCGTCGCCGATCCGGTTGGGATGGTCAAGGCGGTCGCCCAGCCGGCCGACCCCCGCGTCGGTGGTAGCCGGACCGAGCCCACCGCCACCCAGGAGGCAACCGTCACCGACCGGGCGCCGCTCGCCAACGTCGAGCGGATGGAAGAGCGACTCGATGTCGAGGGGACGGCCGACAGCGACCCTTGGGGACGCGGCGCCTGGGTCGATCCGGACGTCGAGCGGCACCCGGCTCTCCGCGCCCTGCGCGAGCAGTTCTCGGGAGTGGTCGTGGACGTCGTCCGCTTCCGCGATGAGACGACGATCCACGTCGAGCGCCTGGCGCTGCGCGAGGTCTGTGCCTTTCTGCGCGAACACCCGCGGGTCCAGCTGAACTTCCTCTCCGACCTGACCGCGGTCGATATGCTTCGCCTGCGGGAGCGGCCCCGCTTCGACGTCGTCGCCCTGCTCTACTCCCTCTCGAACCGGGCCCGTCTCCGGCTCAAGGCGGGCTGCGACGACGGCGAGCCGGTCCCCTCCCTGGTCCCGCTGTGGAACGGCGCCAACTGGCTGGAGCGGGAGGCCTACGACATGTTCGGGATCACCTTCGAGGGGCACCCGAACCTGAAGCGGATGCTCCTGCCCGACGACTGGGACGAGGGGCACCCCCTGCGCAAGGACTACCCGCTGCGCGGCTGGCGCGAGTTCCCCGTCTACAACGAGGAGCGCACCGTTGGCCGCGTCCGCACCCGCTGGACGGGCAGGGGAGTGTAGAGCGATGAGCACCACGATCGAGTCGGGCAAGGCGGCCGCCACCCTGGTCGACACCGATGGCTTCGTCCCCGCCACCGACGACGTCTCGTCGGTCGGAGCGACCGGCTCGCTGACGATCTCCGAGGAGCGCTCGCTCGGCAACGGTCAGCGTCTGATGACGCTGAACATGGGGCCGCAGCACCCGAGCACCCACGGCGTCCTCCGGGTCATCCTCCAGCTCGACGGCGAGCTGATCACCGAGTGCGACCCCGTCCTCGGCTACCTCCACCGGGGGACCGAGAAGCTCGGGGAAGCCCACCGCTACGCCCAGGTGATCCCCTGGACCGACCGCACCGACTACGTCGCGGCGCCGATGAACAATCTCGGCTGCGCGATGGCGATCGAGAAGCTGTGCGGCGTCGAGGCGCCGGAGCGCGCCCAGTACTGGCGCGTGATCATGTCGGAGCTGGCCCGGCTCGCCTCCCATTTGGTCTGGCTCGGCACCCACGCCCTCGACATCGGCGCCCTCTCGATGTCGCTCTACTGCTTCCGCGAGCGGGAGCTGATCCTCGACATTTTCGAGACCTTCTGCGGCGCCCGGCTGACGACGAACATGATGGAGATCGGCGGCTTCTCCCGCCCGATCCCGGAGCCGCTGCCGGGGATGGTCCGCGACTTCCTCAAGATCTTCCCGGACCGGCAGCGGGAGTACAGTGATCTCCTGACCGCCAACCCGATCTGGATGGCGCGGACCAAGGGGGTCGGCGTCATCACCCCGGAGGCGGCCGTCTCCTACTCATTGACCGGTGCCTGCCTCCGCGGCTCCGGCGTCAACTATGACATCCGCAAGGCGATGCCCTACTGCGTCTACGACCGGCTCGACTTCGAGGTCCCGCTCGGTCAGCACGGCGACACCTACGACCGCTATCTGGTCCGGATGGAGGAGATGCGGCAGACGCTGCGGATCATCGAGCAGTGCCTGGACGCGGTCGAGACGATGGACACGCCGCTGATGGCCTACGAGTCGGCCTACGTCATCCCTCCCCACAAGGGAACGATGACGACCGCCGAGGACATGCAGCGCCACTTCATTTGGGTGATCAAGGGCTTCAGCCCGCCGGTCGGCGAGGTCTACTCCGCCGTCGAGCACCCGAAGGGCGAGAACGGCTACTACTTCGTCTCCGACGGCAGCCCGCTGCCGTACCGGTTCCGCATCCGCTCCCCCGACTTCGTCAACCTGGGCGTCCTGCCGCACATGGCCCAGGGGTCGATGCTGGCCGACGTCGTCGCCCTGATCGGCACCATCGACATCGTCCTCGGATCGGTCGACCGGTAGCGGAGGGATTGCCGATGACGGTTGCGGAGGCAGTGGCGGAGGTCGCGAGCCGATCGCTTGCCGTCGAGAGCGAGGTCGTCGCGCTGCCCCGCGTTGCCTGGGAGACTTACGAGCGATTGCTCGCCGACGATGAGGAGCGGCGGATTCCTCGGCTGACCTACGATCGGGGGGTCCTGGAGGCCGTGAGTCCATCGCTGCCGCACGACGAAGACGCCTTGACGATCACGCGGCTGGTGGACATCGTCGCCGCCAATCTTGGAGTCCCGATCCGTAGCGTCGGCGGGACGACGTTTCGGCGGCGAGACCTGGAGCGGGGGTTCGAGGCGGACGCGAGTTTCTACATCCAACGAGCGCCGGCCATTCGGGGGCGGAGGCAGGTCGACCTCTCCGTCGATCCGCCGCCCGATCTCGTGCTGGAAATGGAGGTCTCGCGGTCGGCGGTCGACAAACTCGGGGTGTTTGCGGCGATGGGCGTGCCGGAGGTTTGGCGCAGCGATGGACAACGGGTGACGATCCTCCTGCTCGAAGGGGAAGGCTACCGGGAGTCGGCCTCGAGCTTGTCGTTGCCGGCGCTGACGGCGAAACAGGCGGCCGCGTTCCTCGCCTTGAGCCGCGAACTGCTCAGCCCCGACTGGTTCCACGCCGTCAGCGACTGGGCACGAGGGCAACGGTCACCCGATTGATCGCGAAGATCTCCAGAGGCAGGAGTTGGTGGGTGGCGTCCGATTCGGTGGGTCGGCCGTGTCGAGGCTTGTCAGTCCTCCCGAGTCGCGCACGCTGAGCGGGAGCGAATGACCGACCATGACCATCGCCCCGATCCCGACCGCGCGCCTCCTACTCCGCCCCTTCGTCGCGGGCGATCTCGACGCGCTGCACGCGATCCAGTCCCGGCCGGACGTCGCCCGCTTCCTCTACTGGGGGCCGCGGTCGAAGGACGAGGTACGGGAGGCGCTGGCGAAGCGACTCGCTCCGGCGCCGCCCCAGGCGGACGGCGACTCGATGGTCCTCGCCGTCGTCCGACGAGACACGGGTGCGGTGATCGGTGACGTCCTGCTCGTGCTGACCAGCCAAGAGCACCGGCAGGGGGAGATCGGCTTCGTCTTCCACCCGGACCATCAGGGCCAGGGGTTCGCCCAAGAGGCCGCCCGCGAGATGCTGCGGTTCGGCTTCGAGCAGCTCGGCTTGCACCGGATCGTCGGCCGGTTGGACGCCCGGAACGCAGCCTCCGCCCGCCTCCTGGCCCGGCTCGGGATGCGAGCCGAAGCCCACTTCCGCCAGAACGAGTTCGTCAAGGGGGAGTGGACCGACGAGGCGGTCTACGCGATGCTGGCGGAGGAGTGGCGCGCCGCCGTGACCGAGCCCGGTCCTCGCGGCGCCCGGGGTACCCCCGTGGACGGGGTATGATCTCCGCCGCGACGGGCATAGGACGTGATCACCGGCAGGTGGGACCGAGGGAGAACGATGGCGACCACCACCAGCGAGCGGCCAAGGACGCTTCGCCCCCCGGAGCAGATGGTCGTGCTGACCGGCGTCAGTTGGGAGACCTACGAAGCGCTGCTGGCCGATCATCTTGATCGAAGCGTGCCGCACTTCACCTACGACCACGGGGTGCTGGAGATCATGGCCCCTTCCCTCCCGCATGAGAAAGACAACCGTCTGCTGGCACTCTTGGTGGAGGTGGTCGCGGAGGAATTGGCAGTCGATGTCGTCGACATCGGCTCGCTGACCTTCAAACGGCGGGATCTCGAGCGAGGCTTCGAGCCGGACACCGGGTTCTACATTGAGCATGAGGCACTTGTTCGCGAAGCGAGGGAGATTCATCTGGGCGTTGATCCTCCGCCGGACCTCCTGATCGAGATCGAGTTCACCAGATCGGCGCTCCCCAAGGTCCCGATCTTCGCCGCGGTCGGCGTGCACGAGGTCTGGCGGGTTGGGACAAAGCAGGTTCGCATCCTGGTGCTCGACGACGGCGCCTACAGCGAGTCCGAGCGCAGCGCCGCCCTGCCGCCGCTGACGGCCGAGGCGCTCAGCCGCTTCCTCCAGCGCGGCCGTGCGCTTCCCCGGACAGCGTGGCTGCGCGAGCTCCGCGCCTGGGTGCGGGAGCAGCTCGCCGACGCCTGACCGACCAATCGCCGTCCACACGGAAGGGCGGCGACCGCGCCATCGCGTGGCCGCCGCCCCTGCGCCCCTCAGCGGGCCTCCAGCGCCCGGCCAGCGCCCCGATCAGGATGCGACCGAGGCGATCTTTGTGTCCCGCTCGATCTCCGCCCGCAACTGATCGAGCTTGGCGGCGACTGCCGGCAGCCCCTCGGCCTCGATTTCGCGCAGGGCCGGACCGGATGCCTTAGGCTCGGCCGCGACCCGGGCGTACCGCTCCAGCACCTGGAGGGTCGGGCGAAGATAGCGCTCCGCCACCCACTGGGCCGTCTCCGGACCGGTGGCCTCCCCGGCGGCGGCCAGGCGGTCTGCCGCCTCGGCAACCCGGCGGCCACCCTCCCGTGCCTCCGGCCGCT
>JBBSNJ010000307.1:0-4843 GCA_038232775.1 Thermomicrobiales bacterium | reverse complement strand
GCCGTCGCGCTGTTCGGCGGTCTCGGCCTTGACGACGCCGCCGCTCACAACCTGCTCAAGCGGTGCCGGAAGATTGAGGACAAAAAGAAGCGCGCGGCCTGCATTAAAAAGGCCAAGAAGCACAAGCGGCAGCACGCCGCCCAAGCACCGCAGTGCACCGCCGACTCCTGCCCTCTCCCCCCTGGCTGCTCGCAGCAGGCCTTCGACGCCTGCGCGGAAGAACTGCGCCAGACGGTGTTCGCCGAGGCCGAGGCGTCGTGCCAGGCGGAATGCCAGGACAATCCGGACTCGGCGGCGTGCCGCACCTGCCTGAAGCCGATCGTGGAGGCCTCGCTGCCCGACGCCGAGGCGTGCGTGGTGGACGCCTGCGCCCCCACCACCGCCACCGCTCGGGCGTCTGCCCGCGGCGACGACGTCAGCTCGGCCTCCTGGTGGACCCGCTCCTGTTCGAAAGCGTGCTGCAAGTCCGAGCACGAGCAGTGTCGGGAAGACGCGCGGGACTCATTCCTGGCCTGCTCCGTCCCGGCCATCGCCGCGGCGATCGCCTCCGCCGGGGCCGGTGGGGCGGCCTACCTCGTCTGCGTCGGCGTGTACTTGTACAGCATCGACAAATGCGTCGCCCGGAACGGGTGCGTCGACGGCCAGAATTGCATCAAAGACGGCGTGTGCTGCTCGGAGGCGAATGTCTGCGGCAACGAGTGTTGCGCCGACGACTTTGAGTTCTGCGCGGACGAGCAGGCGAGCTTGTGCTGCTTCAATGGCTCCACACTGTGCGGCGGCAAATGCTGCTTTGGCACCTGCTGCAACGGCGTCTGCTGTCCGTCGAACAAGGTGTGCGAGGCGAACGAATGTAAGTGCCGGAGTGGCCAGATCACCTGCGGCAACACCTGCTGCCCCGGTGGGGGTGGTTGGTCGTGCAAGAACGGGGGCTGCGTGCTGGACTGCGGCCCCAACGGATGCGGCGGCTGAGATCAAGGGCGACCGCTGCTGCCGCGGCCTTTGGGATGGAGGCGGCTCTGCGACCGATTCCTACCTCACGAAGACGTGCGGCGGTCGAACCCGCGCAACCCAGACTCAATGGCGGGGGCAACAAGTGGCGGTCGCGGGTCGGCGACGTCGTGACGGGCGACGTCCCCCCGGCCGGCCATCCCCGGCTGGTGGCTCCGGCGGTGCTATAGCCTAGGATCGGAGGGCATCGGCTGGGGAGCGTCCACTCCCGCGCGGCGCGCCCCGCGAACGCTCCCCCAACGCGGTAGAATGCTCAACATAATGGGGCTGAAGCCGGGGGAGCGGGCGAGCGTGGCAACGGAGCAGGAGCGGCAGCCGATCCCCCTCAACGAGCGCCTCTACCGGACTGAGGCGATCGTCCTCGCCCGGATGGACTTCAAGGAGGCCGACCGGATCTTCACCCTCTACACGCCCCGGCGCGGCAAGTTCCGGGTCATCGCCAAGGGGGTGCGCCGCCCCCTCAGCCGACTCGGGTCGCACCTCGAATACTTCACCCGCTGCCGTTTGATGCTGGCCAAGGGGCGCGATCTCGACACCGTCACCGGCGCCGAGACGGTCGACGCCCACCTCGGCCTCCGCTCCGACCTCGACGCCTACGGCCACGCTTCCCACCTGGTCGAGCTGTTGAACCGGCTGACGCAGGACCGGCAAGAGAACGAGGCCGCCTACGACCTGCTGGCGGCGTCGCTCAAGCTGCTGGCGGACGGGATCGACCCCTTCGCCGTCACCCGTCACTACGAGCTGGCGCTGCTCGGGCTGCTCGGCTACCGGCCGGAGCTCTACCGTTGCCTGGGATGCGGGTCGGAGCTGACGGCCGCGGCCAACGCCTTCAGCCCGCGGCTGGGGGGGACGCTCTGCCCGCTCTGCCGGACGGCCGACGCCTCGGCCCGGCCGCTCTCGGTCAACGCCCAGAAGTACCTGCGGTTGCTCGACCGCCAGGGGCTGGCGGCGGTCGCCAAGCTGACGCCGGACGAGGGAGTCCGGATCGAGGTCGAGGGGGCGTTGGCCGACTACCTGCGGCACCTCGCCGAGCGCGACCTGGCCAGCCTCAAGGTCTGGCGCGCGCTGCGGGCGCCGGCCGGGGCCTGAACGGCTCTGGCGCGACAATCCCCGCTCCGTTCGAGCGGACCCCACTCCCTCTCTCCCGGACCGGGCGCCGCGGTTCACGGACGCGGCGAGGGAGAGGCATCATGGCCTCCTTGTTCCCCCAGTTCCGGAACTCGCCCGCCGCTTGCGACTCGTCATCGACTGCCTCATCCGAAATCCGGTTGATCGCCGCCGCTTCCCGGAGAGCAGCCCTCACCCCGACCCCTCTCCCGTACGCGGGAGAGGGGAGCCGGTTCAGCGTCCCCAGGTGGCACTGTCCAACCGGATTCCGTATCAAGGCCTCCTTGTTCCCCCCGTTCCGGAACCCGCCCGGCGCCTGAGACTTGTGGCCGACCGCCTCACATCGCGGGGACGCGACCCCTTCACCCGAACCAGGGATGAAGCGACCATCCGCCGCTTCGGGCGGGTCGCCGGCGCCGGCCGGCCCGTCGGCGAGGAGTGCTCCGGGGAGGGCGCCTCTCGGACCACCTGGGGAGCGGGGCCGTGGCCGGGAAAGAGCCGAAGCGATTGTGCCGTCGCGAGGTGCTTCCTATACTTGCCGGGACTTGCGGAACCGTTCTCGGCCCGAGGGCGCAGGCGCCAGCGCCGCCGGCCGGAGCGCTGCGAAGGGGGCCGGCGCGGCAGGGGCCGGAGCCGGCGGGACAGCGCGGGGGAGCTGGCTGGGTGGATCCTGATCGGGTCGAGACGCCCCTCGCGGTCGACGACCCCGACGCGCTCGGGCAGGTCCTGAGCGAGACCGCGCGGGAGCTGGCCGAGACCGAGGCCCGGCTCGGCCGCTTGCTCGAGCGGGCGACCGCGCTCGCCTCGCGCTCCGAGCAGGAGCGGAGCCAACTCCAGCGCTTCTTGGAGGAGTTCGCACTCGGCCGGGCGCTCGACGACGAGCCGACGGTCCCGAGCGCGCCGGGCAGCGGTCCGGTGATCGACGTCCAGGCCCTGCGCCGGGGTGCCCAGGAGCTGACCGACGACCTGAACCGGTCGAGCGCGCTGCGGGGGACGCTGGCGACCGCGGTCGGGGTGGTCCGCGGCCTCCGCGGCCAGTTCGCGCCGGACCGCGCCTTCCGGCCGTTCGGGGAGAGGGACGACGTCGAGGTCCAGCAAGCGATGAATCTGGCGCGAGAAGCGGAGCGACGGCGGCTGGCGCGGGAGATCCACGACGGGCCGGCCCAGGTCTTGGCGAACGCGATCTTCGGCGTCGACGCCGCGATCGGGGTGGCGCGCCGGACACCGGACCAGCTCGGGGACGAGTTGGTCCGGCTCCGCGAGATGCTGCGGGACGGGGTGGCCGACGTCCGCCGCTTCGTCTTCGGCCTGCGGCCGACGATGCTGGAGGATCAGGGGCTGCCGGCGACCCTGCGCCACTTCGTCCGCGACTACCAACTCTCCTTCGGCATCCCGGTCGAGCTGGCGATCGCCGAGGGAGTCCCGCCCCTCTCCGAGGAGGAGGCGCTGGGGCTCTTCCGGATCGTCCAGGAGGCGCTCCAGAACGTGCGCAAGCACGCGGCGACCGATCGGGCGCTGATCCGGCTGGAGGGGTCGCCGGGTCGGCTGGAGCTTTGGATCGAGGACCAGGGCAGCGGCTTCGACCCCGCGGCGGTGGTGCCGCGGCCGGAGTCGGGCGCCGGGCTGCCGGGGATCCAGGAGCGGGCGCGGCTGATCGGGGCGACGGTCAGCATCGCGAGCGAACCCGGTGTCGGCACCAGCGTGGCGGTCTCGTTGCCGCTGCGGGCCGCGGGCGGGGGAGGCACGGCCCAGTGAGCGGCATCCAGATCCTCATCGTCGACGACCACCCGCTCTTCCGCCGCGGCATCCGCTTGGCCCTCGAGGGGGAGCGCGACTTCCTCGTCGTCGGCGAGGCGGGCGACGGCCAGACCGCGGTCCAGCGGATCGAGCAGCTCGCCCCGGACGTCGTCCTGGTCGACGTCAACATGCCCCGGATGAGCGGGTTGGAGGTCACCCGCGTGATCAAGCGCCGCCACCCGCGGACGGCGGTCGTGATCCTGACGATGCACGAAGAGGACGAGCAGCTCTTCCACGCGATCCGGGTCGGGGCCCAAGCCTACGCGACCAAGGACATCGAGCGGGAGGAGCTGATCCGCGTCATCCGGCGCGTGGCCCGGGGCGAGTACCAGATCAACGAGAACGTCCTCTCCCGCCCGTTCGTCGCGTCGCGGGTGCTCGACCAGTTCCGCGACCTGCCGGCGCTCGGCAGCGAAGGCGAAGAGGTTTTCTCCCCGCTGACGCCGCGGGAGATCGAGATCCTCGACCGCGTGGCGCGGGGGGACAGCAACAAGGAGATCGCGCGGACCCTGGGCATCTCCGACCAGACGGTCAAGAACCACGTGACCTCGATCTTGCGCAAGCTCGCGGTCAACGACCGGACGCAAGCGGTGATCTATGCGCTGCGCCACGGGTGGATCACGGTCGACGAGGAGGGCGGGACGGAGTAGGACGGAAAGACGGTGAACCACGGCGCCCTGGTACCAGGGCTCGGCCCCCGCTCCCGCGGAACGCGAGCCAGCCAGGGAGAGCGGGGCAGGAGCTGATCCCTAGGGCGGCAGTCAGAAGCGTTGTCGGCGGCGATCTGGGTAGGGGCGCTGCTTGCTGCGCCCGTCGGCCGGAGGCCGACATTCGACGTCACCGGCCCTCGCGCAAGCGGGGGATCGCTCTTCTGCCCGGCGCTGTAGCGGGGGCGAAGGGGTGAATCGACCGATCGGGTGACGCGCGGGGG
>JBBSNJ010000306.1:0-4843 GCA_038232775.1 Thermomicrobiales bacterium | reverse complement strand
TAGGCCCGGAGGTCGAGGTCCAGGCGATCGAAGTTCGGGTAGTTCGGGAGGACGGCGGCGCCGCGGACGGCGAGTCCGCGGTCGGCGTCGAAGCTGAGGTTGAAGCCGAAGGGCGCGCTGTGGCGGACTTCCCAAGGCCAGAGGAGGGCGACGGCGGCGACGAGGGCGGCGAGCAGGCAGCCGCTGATCGCGGCGCGGAGGGAGATCATCGGGGGAAAGCGGCGCCGCCGCCGGGGCCGAAATAGAAGGGGAGGACGAAGCGGATCGCGACGACGACGTTGAGCAGCATCAGCACGAAACCGAGGACGGGGAGGGCGACCGGACGCAGCCGCGCGGGCAGCCAGCCGGACAGCCCCAGCAGGGTGAAGAGGCCGAGCGGAACCATCGCCGGAAAGGCGAAGCGCGCCTGGGTGAATTGGACGGTGCCGACGTAGAGGACGGCGAAGATGAAGAGCCCGACCGCCAGGGCGAGGAGGGCCAGGCTCCGGAGCTGGAAAGACGAGAGGCGGTCGGGATTAGCGCCTCTCCCGTGCGTCACTCGGCCACCGCGAGTCACCGGACCCGGCCTCGACGCCCCAACGGCTCCCGGTCGCGGCGCCGGCACCGCCGGATCCGCGGGCAGCGGACGACCGACGGCGCGGAGGACGCTGACCAGGATCCCGGCGAGGGCGATCCCCCAGAGAAGCCAGACCAGGCGGTACAGCGCGGGATCGAAGGGAATCTGCCGCCAGCCGTAGTTGCCCCAGAAGTCCTCGAGCATCTGTCGCCAGAAGCCGGCGCTGCTGACCATCTCACCGATGGTCTGGGCTTGGGAGCCGAAGCCCGGAATCAAGCGGAGGCGGGCGGTGCCCGTTGGATCGCCATAGAGGAGCCAGTTGCGCAGGAGCCACGGGGCGATCAGCAGCGACGGGAGGAGGAGAGACCGGCCGGCGGCGGTGAGGAGGTCACGGCGGGGCGTGGCTCGATCGCGCCATGCCAAGACCAGACCGAGCGCGACGACCGGGAGGACGAGCGCGAAACTCATCTTGGTCCAGAGCCCGGCGGCAGCGAGCAGGCCGAGGAGCCACTGGTCGCGGCGCGAGAAGCCTCGCTGGAGGCCGAGGAGGGTGCGGTACAAGACGAGTGAGGAGAGCAGGATCAGCAGGACATCGTGGTTGACGATGGCCGCTTCGAAGGCGAACTGTGGGTGAAAGGCGACGAACAGGGGTGTCCCGACGCGGACGAGGCGATCGGTCGGGAAGAGGAGGCGAGCGGTCCGGGCGGCGAGCCAAACGACCCCGGCGCCGAGGGGCAGGGAGGCGAGGCGAAGGACGAAGAGCTTGCGCCCTTCGTCGCCGGGGACGAGGAGGTAGAAGGGAACGAGAAGGGCATGGTAGAGGGGAGGCTGGATCACCTCGGCGTTGGTCGGGTAATCGGCGACATAGGCGCGGTAGGGCGCGGCGGCGGGGGGCAGGTCGACCTCGCCGACGACGCCGAGGCCGTCGCCGGCGGCGAGGCGGGCGACGTAGTAGAAGTGGTCGACCTCGTCGTGGCCGGAGAAGGGACCGAAGAGCGCCGCGATGGCGAGCCCTTTGACCATGAAGAGGAGGAGGAGGGGGAGCAGCCACCCGGCGTCGCCCGCCGTGGGGCGCCGGGGGCCGGTGCTCGGCCCAGCGGACGCGGGGACGTCGGGGCTGCGGGGGCGAGGGCGCGCCGGGGGTTCCGTCGTCACCGGCCGCTCGGTCAGGAGCGCCAGGTGATGACGTGGTTGAGCGCGAAGTTCCAGATGGCGGCGACGCCGGCGCCGACCAAGTTGGCAATGAGGTAGTGGACGCCGAACTCTCGCTCCAAGAAGAGGAGGAGGCCGGCGTTGATCAGCAGACCGCCGGAGTTGATCGTACCGTAGAGCAGAGCGCGGGTCCCGATCCGGCCGCGACCGCGGTCGTGCCAGGTCCAGGCCTCGTTGAGGAGGAACGTGACGACCATCGA
The DNA here is from genome assembly GCA_038232775.1 of Thermomicrobiales bacterium. GTDB lineage: Bacteria > Chloroflexota > Chloroflexia > Thermomicrobiales > UBA6265 > JBBSNJ01. The sequence continues at coordinate 2,875 of JBBSNJ010000306.1, read as the reverse complement.
GAGGAGGATCGCGATCGGTGAAGCCACGGCCAGCCCGACCTCGGACTGCCCGACGAGACCCCACAGCGCGACCTGGTTAACGGCGAGCCCGATCAACCCGACCACGATGAACTTCTGGAACCGCTGCCCGAGGGCCAACAGCCGAACACCGGGGCGAGCGCCCGGTTCGGTCGACAGCATGCTCGTGGTCTCCCTCCCGCGCGGGCACGACGTAGTCCTGGGGTCGTGGCCGCGGCGGTGCGGGCACGGGCGACCAACGATACCACGCCGCTGGCCGCAAGGGGAGACTGATTCCGGCACCATTCTTGCACCGTTCTCCGCTGGACCGACGATAATGGCGGGGCAGAGCCGCCGCGGGCGAAGGAGCAAGAAGCCATGGACGATCGCGAGCAGCGGGGATTCGTACCGGTACCAGAGGCCGGGATCGGCATCCCGGACGTCGAGGCGGCGGTGGAGCGGGGAGAACTGACCCCCGAGGAGGCCGCGGAGCGCCTGCAACAGGCCGCGCGGCGGCAAGTGGCGGAGCACGGACCGGCGCTCGACACCGATTCCGACGGCACCATCACGACCGGAGGAGCCGGCTCCGGGCAGGGCATGCAGAAGCAGCGGACGGGGCAGTAGAGTCAAGCGGAGCGCCCCGGCGAAAACCGAGGGGTGCTTCGTCGGTGGGATGGGCTCCCCTCTCCCGTGCACGGGAGAGGGGAGCCCATCGAGGATTTCGGAGCGGAACGATCCAACCGGAGTCCGTATGAGAGCATCTGAAAAAGCGTGAGTAGTTGCCCACCCGCCGGCGGTCCGCAAATCTCGGCGCCGTCAGTGGTTCTCGGTCTCCGTCCGGGTCTCGTCCTCGGCTTCGTCGTAGCCGCGGCGTCCAACGACGTCGCGGACCGACGGCGGAGTCGCTCGCGGCGAGACGTCGTCGGATTCGTTCGTCTTCTCCGTCTCCTCGGCCGCTGAATCGGCGCCGCTGGTCTCGTCACGATGAATCATGCTCTGGTCCTCCGCGGTCCGTTGGGCGAGGGTTGGCTGGCGGCTCAGGTGCCGCGCACGCTTGGCGTACACCCGAGTCCTACAGCAGTGGTAGACGTCCCGTCGCCCCCTACAGCGTTCGCGGCGGGGATCCGCCGATCTCCATCCCGGCGAAGAAGACGCGGGCTGGGCGGATCGCCACGGTCGCCGGATGGACTGCAACGCCCGTGCCAGCCGACGCGACGACGGGCGGCGGCGGCAGGGGAGCCGGCTGGGGAGCGACCGCGTTGGCCGCGGCGACGACGTCGACCGCCTGCTGGAGTTGGATGTCGGCGAGGGCATCGAGCTCAGCGGGCGTCACGACCAAATCCTCGCTCGGGCGGGATGCGAGCGCGGTCAAGGGGAGCCGGACTTCGCGGTCGGGGACGACCCCTTCTCGCCAGATCTGCTCGCCGTCGGCGGTCGTCCAGAGGGCGGTGCCGAGGAGGACGATTGAGCCGTCCGGCTGCTCGAACGGCAGGAGGACGGTGCCGGTGCCGAAGGTGGTCTCGCCGAGGAGGAGGGCGCGCCCGTTGTCCCGCAGCGCGGCGCCGACGATCTCGGCGGCGGAGGCAGAGTAGCGGTTGACGAGGACCACCAGGGGCTGGTCGAGCCAGAGGCCCTCGGTGCCGATGGTGTTGACGGGGAAGGGCGCTTCGCCGGGTCCCTGCTGGCGGAAGATGGGGGTCCCTTCGGGGAGGAACTGGCTCGAGACGCCGATCGCCTCCGAGACGAGACCGCCGGGATTGTCGCGGAGGTCGAGGATCAGCCCGGTGGCGCCGGCGGCCCGGATGGCGGCGAGGGCGTCCTTCAGGTCGCGCGTGGCGGTGATCGAGAACTCCGCCAGGCGGAGCTGGGCGACGCCGCCGGGGAGGAGCCGCCAACTCACGGGGTGGAGGGTGATCGAGCGGCGGGTGAGGGTGACGGAGCGCGGGGCGTCGTCGCCGGGGCCGACCAGCGTCAGGGCGACGTCGGTGCCCGCCTCGCCCCGGATGCGATCGCCGACCTCATCCTGGCTAAGGCGGTCGGTCGCCTCCCCGTCGATCTCGACGATTGCGTCGCCGGAGCGAATGCCGGCCTCGGCGGCCGGCGAGCCGTCGATTGGGGCGATCACGACCGGACGGGCGTCGCGGAAGTCGATCTCGACGCCGATCCCGGTGAACTCGCCTCGGGTAGCCTCGCGGAAGAGCTGGGCGTCGTCGGGGTCGAGGAAGCGGCTGTGCCCGTCGTCGCCGAGGGCGTCGATCATGCCGGCGGCGGCGCCGTAGAGGAGCGCCTGATCGTCGACCGACGCCGGGACGGCCCATTGGTTGTGGATCAAATCCCAGGTCTCTTCGACGATCGCGAACTCGGGCCGGTCGGTGAGGGACGAGGTCGCACCGGCGACCTCGTGGTCGAGCCGGCTCCCGGTGCCGGCGCCGGCGGCGAAGACGACGAGCAGCAGGCCAGCGCCCGCGAGGGTGCGGCCGGCCCGCCGGATGACGTGGGGCACCGGCGGAACGCCGGACGGACCGGTGGGGCGAGGAATCACGGTGGCAACTCCGGGGCGCCGAGCAGGACGGGGTGGTCGGAGCCGTGGTCGAGCAGGATCAACGACCGCCCAGTCAGGGGAGCGGAAGCCAAGTCTACGCCGGATCGAAGGGAGCGCGAGGGGCGGCGGCGACGGAACGGGCGGGCGCGCCCGACTGGAGGCGGAGAAGCCCGCCAGGGTCGCGCGCGCTCGATCAACGGGTGGGCGGATGAGCAACCGACGGGTGCGGAGGTGGAGCAACGGCTGCGGACTCGGGACCGGCCCTCACCTCCCAGCCCCCACTCCCGGTGCGCGGGAGAGGGGGAGTGGAGTGAACCCCGTGTTCCGGACCAGCCG
>JBBSNJ010000305.1:0-4844 GCA_038232775.1 Thermomicrobiales bacterium | reverse complement strand
GAGGAGGCGGAGGTAGGCGACGAGCTCTCGGTTGAGGGCGCGGGGATCGACGCCAGCCTCGACCGCCGAGTTGACGGCACGCAGTGCCGCCGGCGCGTCCTGACTGGCGAGGGCATCGACCAGCGACTCGACCCGATCATTGCGGCTGATGCCGAGGAGGGCGAGGACGGCGGAGGCGTCGATCGCCTCGCCGTCGGCGCCGTGATCGTGGTCTTGGTCGTAGTAGAGGGCGAGCTGGTCGAGCAGGCCGAGGGCGTCGCGCAGGCTGCCGCCGGCGTGGCGGACGATCACGGCCAGGGCTGAGTCGGCGACGGGGACGTGCTCGGCGGTGGCGACGGCGCGGAGGCGGGACGCCATCGCCTCGGCGCCGATGCGGCGGAAGTCGAAGCGTTGGCAGCGGGAGACGATGGTCGGGAGAAGCTCCTCGGGATCGGTGGTGGCGAGCACGAACTTGGTGTGGGGGGGAGGCTCCTCGAGCGTCTTGAGGAACGCGTTGGCGGCGGCGCCGGTGATCTGGTGCGCCTCGTCGACGATGTAGAACTTCGACCGGAGTTGGGCGGGGGCGTACTTGGCGCGCTCGCGAAGATCGCGGATGTCGTCGATCCCGCGGTTGCTCGCGGCGTCGATCTCGACGACGTCGGTCGTGGCGCCGGCCGCGATCGCGCGGCAGTTGGCGCAGACGTTGCAGGGGCGCTGCTCGGGGACGGGGTCGAGGCAGTTGACGGCCTTGGCCAGGACGCGGGCGGTGGTGGTCTTGCCGGTGCCGCGGGGTCCGCAGAAGAGGTAGGCGTGGGCGACCCGATCGAGGCGAATGGCGTTGCGCAAGGTACGGACAATCGCCTCTTGGCCGACGAGCTCGGCGGCGTCGAAGCTCTGGGGGCGGTACTTTCGATACAATGAGGTGGTCGCGGCGGGGGCCGTGTCGGGAGGCGCCAGCACGAGCTCCGCCGCTTGATCGTGGTGCTCGTCCGGTTCGAGGGCGCTCATCCGATGGTGGCCTCCAGCGGCGGGGCGGCACGGCTGCCGCCGACCGCGAACGGGACGCACTGATCGGGCGGCCGCCTGTTCGTACACCAGTATAGCTGGCGGGGAGAAGGCATCTCAAGGGGGCCGGCGGAGCGCGGCGACGGGGTACGGGCGGGGGCCAGCGCGGTCGTCGAGCGGGGTCTTTACGCGGCGGTGGGGTTCGATGGGGACGCTCTACTTGGTGGCGACGCCGATCGGCAACCTGGAAGACATGACCGAGCGGGGGCTGCGGGTGCTGCGGGAGGTGCCACTGATCGCGGCCGAGGATACGCGGCGGACCGGTAAACTGCTGGCCCACTTCGGGATCGAGACGTCGATGGTCAGCTATCACGCCCACAACCAGCGGCAGCGTCGGGGGCCGCTCCTGACGGCGCTGGCGGCGGGGGACGTGGCGTTGGTGTCGGACGCAGGGACGCCCGGTCTGTCTGACCCCGGGGTCGATCTGGTGAGGGCGGCCGTGGCGGCGGGCTTCCCGGTCTCGGCCGTGCCGGGAGCGTCGTCGGTGTCGGCCGCGGTCGGGGTTTCGGGGTTGATCGATGGGCCATTCCTGGTCCTGGGATTCTTGCCCCGGCGCGGTCCCGAGCGGCGTCGGCTGTTGGCGGCCGGTGGAGCATCGGGTTTCCCGCTCGTGCTGTTCGAGGCGCCGGGGCGCCTGGTCGAGACGCTGGAGGAAGCGGCCGCGCTCTGGGGCGACCGGCCGGCGGTGGTGCTGCGGGAGCTGACCAAGCTCCACGAGGAGGTGCTCCGCGGCGGCCTGGCCGAGCTGGCCGAACGGTTTCGGACGCGGCAGGTGCGGGGGGAGATCGTGGTGGTAATCGGCGCCCCGCCGCAGGCGACAACGTTCGACGACATGGCGGTGGACGCGCTGCTCCGGGAGTGTCGGCGGTCGGGGATGAGCGCCAGCCAAGCGGCGCGGGAGGTCGCGGCGATGACCGCCCGGCCGCGGTCGGAGCTGTACGTTCGCGCGCTGCGGGCGAATCCGGCCGAAAGCACGGGGACGACGATCGGGAGCGGGCAGGAGACGTCGGGGGACGGCGAAGCCCGCCGCGAGGGGGAAGGTGCCGGGATGTGGAAGACGGAGCAGTTCAGCAGTGTCGAGGATGTGGTCGATTTCCTGAACGGGCGGGGTCTCCGCCCGGAGCGGATCAAGCTGGCGGTGGGGCGGGGCGACAGCGGGAGGCAGGTGTTCCATCTGCTCTACGAGGAGGAGGATAGCTCGTTGGTCGGCGTCGCTGTGGCCGAGGCGGACGTGCCGGAGATCGCGCCAGGAGACGTCGGCGGGGTGATGGACGAGGCGGAAGCGATCATCGCCGACGCCCAGCGGGACGAGCCGGAGGGAGCGGGGTAGTAGGTTTTCTGGAGCGGCCTTTTTCGTTTCGGGGACTGATCGGCGCCTCCAGCTCTGGTCCCCCTCCTGGCAGCGCGTCGGACGCGGTCCGCGGTCGGGACTCGCGGCAGGGGGAGGTTCCAATCGGATTCACCGTGTGAGGAGAGCGGTCGCTTCGGTGCCGCATCCCTCGCGGTGCTTGTTCCATAGCGAGGGTTGGATACGGAATCCGGGTGAACGCTTCAGTTTCCCGGAAAGAAGCTTTCACCCCCGGCCCCACTCCCGGTGCGCGGGAGAGGGGAGCCTGGTCGCGGATCGTCGGGGGACCACCCGCGATGCACCCGGATTCCGCATCAGTAGGTGGACCGCGCGGGCGGAGCCATGGAGAGCGGCGCCCCGAACCTTTCGATTAAGGCTCTTCGATCCGTTGACTCCTGGACCCGATGGGATAGTTCCGGATCGGGAAGTGGGGCTGGGGGTGACGGCGACTCTCTGGGAAGCGACCGCGAGCATCCGGTTTCCGCCTGACCGGATGCGGGATCAATCGGTCTGGAAGGCGAGGCTGCGTCGGCGCATCAGGATCGACTGGAGGATGCCTTCGGCCAAGAGGAAGCTCCAGAGGGAAGAGATGCCGAGGCTGATCAAGGGGAGGGGGATGCCGGAGACGGGGAGGAGGCCGAGGTTCATCCCGATGTTGATCAGGGCTTGGACGAAGAAGAGGCCGGTGAAGCCCATGGCGAAGGCGCGGCCGAAGTCGTCGCGGGCGATCTCGGCGACGCGGAGGCTGCGCCAGAGGAGGATGACGAAGCAGGCGAAGAGGGAGAGCATGCCGACGAAGCCGAACATGGCGCTGGCGTGGGCGAAGAGGAAGTCTGAGGTGCGGACGCTGAGGAGGCCGATCTGACTCTGGGAGCCGCCGGAAAAGCCGAGGCCGAACGGACCGCCGGAGCCGATGCTGATCTCGGCCTGCTTGGCTTGGAACGAGATGCCCCGCTCGTCGCTGATCAGACCGAGGAAGGCTTGGATGCGGAGTCGCTGGAACGGGCGGAGGAGGAAGAGGTAGCCGAAGGCGGCGACGGCCGGGGTGGCGAGCGCGAGGAGGACGAGATAGACGACGCGGGTGCGCATCACGAGGGCGATGGCGGCCCACATGACGCCGAAGGTGAGGGCCGTGTCGAGGTCGGGCTCGAGGGCGACGAGGACCATCGGCGCGGCCACGATTAGGCCGGAGAGCAGGAAGTTGCCGAACTGCTTCATCGCGTCGCCGCGGGAGGCGACGAAGGCGGCGAGAGCGATCAAGGTGGTCAGTTTGACGAACTCGGAGGGCTGGATCTGGGTGAAGCCCAGGTCGAACCAGCGGCGCCCGCCGGCGTACTCGTAGCCGACGCCGGGGACGAGGACCATCACTAAGAGGGCGAGACCGCCGAAGTAGAGGATCCAGGCGGCGGAGGCAAAGAAGCGGTAGTCGATGCCGGCGACGACGAAGCTGAGACCGAGACCGATCAGACCGAACAACGCCTGCCGGACCCCGGGATTGGCGAGCGACAAGCCCTCGGCGCCGGAGGCGCTCAGGATCGAGGCGATGCCGAACCCCATCAAGACGACGGTGGTGATCAGGAAGTAGGGATCGAACTCGCGGAGGCGGGAGCGGAGGCGGCGGGCGGGGCGGGCGGCGGCGGGTGCCGCCGCCCCCGTTCCGGCGACCTTCACAGGACGACCGCGTCGTTGATCGTGATGTGGAACTGACACTCGAGCAGGAGCGCGGCGTGGCGGCTCATCAGCATCCGGGAGAGAAAAATCTCGAAGTACTCCATGACGGGAGCCGTCACGGTGTCGATCGTCAGCTCCAGGGTGATCGTCTTAGCGGCCGCGTCGACGCGGAGGAAGGAGGAGGTGGCGGCGTAGTTGACCCGATCGTGCTGGTCGAAGGATGTCGGATCGTTGTTGCGGACGCGGGAGCGGTGGACGTCCGACTTGTCGGCGAGGATCAGGGCGGCGGAGACGGGGTGGACTGGTTCGCCGAGGCGGTGGTGGTCGTCGCCGTGGGAGCCGATGGCACCAAGGACGACGGCGACGTCGGCGGGGGGCATGCCGAGGCGGAGGAGGATTGGGTGGGCGAGGATGGCGCCGGTGGTGGCGTGCCCGTGTCGGCTGACCACGTTGCCGATGTCGTGGAGGTAGCCGGCGATGGAGGCCAGCTCCTGCTGTCGGGCGTCGTAGCCAAGGAGGCGGAGGACGTTGCGGGCGATGTTAGCGACGAGGCCGACGTGGCGAAAGCCATGTTCGGTGAAGCCAAGGACTCCGAGATTCTTGTTGGCCTGCCGGATGAAGGCCTGGACCTCGGGGTCGTTGCGGACGACGTCTATCTCGAGCGACGGCTCGGTGGTCGGGCCCTCGGCGGCCTCGGCCGGTTCGACGTCGGTCTTGCCGTATCTCGGCTCGCTGCCGAGGGGGGCGACGAGCGCGTCTTCGGCGACGACGCCGGCGCCGG
>JBBSNJ010000304.1:0-4861 GCA_038232775.1 Thermomicrobiales bacterium | reverse complement strand
GACGACCTGCTGCGGCGTCGGGCGGAGGCGGCCGGGGCGACGGTCGTCGAAGGGGCGCACGCGCGCGGCGTTCTGGTCGACGGGGGGCGGGTGGTCGGGATCGCGGCGACGATCGACGGCGAGCGGCGGGAGCTGCGGGCGCGCCTGGTCGTCGGGGCGGACGGGCGGCACTCGGCGGTGGCGCGGGGGCTGGGGTTGGCGGCGCCGCTGGGCTGGCCGCGGCGGACGGGGCGGGTGGCCCACTACCGGGGGGTGCGCGGCTCCTCGGGGCCGGCCGGGGGGGAGATGCACGTCGCCGGCGGCGGGCGGGGCTACGCCGGGCTGGCGCCGCTCGAGGCGGGGTTGACGAACGTGGCGTTGGTGGCCGGGAGCGGGGCGGTCGCGACGCGGCCGGGGAGCCTGGCCGACTTCTTCGAGGCGGGGTTGGCGGCGATGCCGGCGGTGGCGGCCAAGCTGGCCGGGGCGGAGCGGGTGGGGAGCATCCGGGGGGTGGGGCCGATGGCGCAGCGGGCGCGGCGGACCGCCGGCGACGGTTTCCTGCTGGTGGGAGACGCGGCCGGCTTCCTCGACCCGTTCACCGGCGAGGGGGTCGCCGAGGCGCTGCGGGCGGCGTTCCTGGCGGCGCCGGTTGCCAGCGCGGCGCTTCGGGCGGGCGACACCTCGGCGGCGGCCCTCGCCCCCTACCGCGACGCCCGCCGTCGCGCCTTCTGGGCCAAGCGGCAGGTCGGCTGGCTGGTCCAGGGCTTCATCGCGCGGCCGGGGCTGCTCGACTACGCGGCGCCCCGCCTGACCCGCCGCGACGACCTGGGCCGGACGCTGGCCGGCGTCCTCGGCGGCTTCCGGCCGGCGGGGGACGCGCTCTCGCCGCTCTTCTTGGCGCGGCTGCTGCGGCCGTAGTTGGCAGCGGGTAGTGGGTAGTGGGTAGTGGGTAGTGGACAGTACGCCGTGAGGTCTCGGACGGCCGTCGCCTTAACGCCTACCCACTCAGGAGGGACCGATGCACACGGAGAACGCGGTCACGATGCGGGGGCCGCTGGCGCGGATCGTGGAGCTGGCGGCCGACGTCGAGCGGTGGCCGGTGATCTTGCCCCACTACCGATGGGTGACGCTGCTGGAGGGGGGGGGCGACCGGAAGGTGGTCGAGATGGCGGCCCGGCGGGACCGGTTCCCGGTCAAGTGGCGGGCGGTGCAGGAGATCCGGCGCGGCGGGGCGGCCCCGGAGATCCACTACCGGCACATCCGGGGGTTGACCGAGGGGATGACCGTCGGCTGGGAGTTCGAGCCGCGGGGGGAGGAGACCGTGGTCCGCATCTGGCATGAGTTCGTCCCCCGCTGGCCGGTGGTCGGGCCGCTGGTCGGCGGGGTGATCGCGGAGCGGGTGGTCGGCCCCCAGTTCGTCGGCTACATCGCCGGGCAGACGCTGGCGACGATCAAGGAGATCGTGGAGGGCGAGGGGTGACGGCTGTCGGCGAACGGCTATCGGCTATCGGCTATCGGCTATCGGCTATCGGCTATCGGCTATCGGCTATTCTGAACCGATCATGCTCGCCTGGCCCAGGACCTGGCAAAGGAGTCGGATGCACCATGAAGACCGAGCGGCCAGTCATCGTCGCGCCGATCGTCGATAGCCGTTAGCCGATGAGCAGCAGCCAGAAACGGGTCGCGATCACCGGCATCGGCCCGATCACCCCGATCGGGAACGGGGTCGACGGGCTCTGGGACGGGGTGCGGCGGGGCGAGTCGGCCGTCCGCCGCCTCCGGCGCTTCGACCCGACGCCCTTCGCCTGCCAGATCGCGGCCGAGGTCGAGTTCGAGCCGCTCGACTTCATGGCGCCGAAGAAGGCGCACCAGCTCGACCGCTTCTCGCAGATCGCCCTCGGCTGCGCCCTGATGGCGCTGGCCGACGCTCGGCTGACCCCGGACCAAGCGGCGCGGGCGGGGATGGGGATCTACACCGGTTCGGCATTGGGGGGGATCGCCTTCGCCGAGGAGCAGCACGAGATCTTCGTGCGGAAGGGGATCCGGGCCGTCTCGCCGCTGGTGGCCCTGTCCGTCTTCGGCGGCGCCAGCTCGTGCAACGTCGCGATCGAGCTCGGGTTGACCGGGCCGTCGGTCGCCAACGCCAACTCGTGTGCCTCGGGGGTGATCGCGCTCGGGGAAGCGGCGCGCCTGATCCGGGAGGGGCGGGCCGAGGTGATGCTGGCCGGCGGGGTCGAGGCGCCGCTGGCGCCCCTCAGCTTCGGCGCCTTCGCCTTGATCAAGGTTCTCTCCGGCCGCAACGATGACCCGGCGACGGCGAGCCGCCCCTTCGACAAAGACCGGGACGGGTTCGTGTTGGCCGAGGGGGGGGCGCTGCTCGTCCTCGAGGAGTGGGAGCGCGCCGTCGACCGCGGCGCCCACGTCTACGCCGAGCTGCTCGGCTACGCGACGACCAACGACGCCCACCACATGACGGCGCCCCGGCCGGACGGGATCGAGGCGGCGCGGGCGATGACCGAGGCGATCGCCGACGCCGGGCTCGAGCCGGCGATGATCGGCTACGTCAACGCCCACGCCTCGTCGACGGTGCTCAACGACGCGACCGAGACGCGGGCGATCCGCCTCGCCCTCGGCGACCACGCCGACCGGGTGCCGGTCAGCGGCACCAAGGGGCTGCACGCCCACTCGTTGGGGGCGACGGGGGCGATCGAGACGGCGATCTCGGCCCTGGCGCTGCGCCACGGCCACCTGCCGGGGACGGCCAACCTGCGGTGCCAGGACCCCGCCTGCGACCTCGACGTGATCCCGCCCGGCGGCCGCGACGAGCGGGTGCCGTACCTGCTGACCAACTCGTTCGGCTTCGGCGGCATCAACGCCAGTTTGGTGCTGGGGGCGGCGGAGTAGGGAGGCGCGCCGGCCGCGTCGCATCGCGGGGCGGACGTCGCCCTCGACCGCGTCCGCGTCGCCGACCGGCCGGAGTTCCCCGGTGCGCCAGTTGCGCGGCAGGTCGGCTTCGGCTCGACTTCGTTCGGGTGGGACCTCGCGCCCGTCGGCCCAGCGGGCCGCGGGACGGCCGACGGATGCCAGGCCGGCGAACCGCCGCGGCTCGTCGACGGGAGAACGAGGGGCTGACCGGCGGGCCGGCGGCGGCTCGGCCGCTACGCCCGACCGCGTGCTCCCCGTCCTCCGGGGGGGGACGAGGCAGCAGCGGCCCGATCCGAGGCCGGACGCCCGGACGGACGGTCGGCGGCTCCCCCCGGGAGACGCTGCCGAAGCCGCTCTCCTGCTCGGTCTGATCCGCGTCAGCGGAAACCTGTTTGGAACGATAGGGTGATACGGAATCCGGATGAATCGTGAGTGTTCCCCGGCGGTCGGCGACCAGGCTCCCCTCTCCCGCGCACCGGGAGAGGGGCCGGGGGTGAGGGCCGGCCGCCGCCGCGCGAATGCAAAGCGTTCTCCTGGATTCCGTATTAGCGGAAACCTCTTTGGAACCTCGGCATCTCCCGCCGTCTCGCCCTCAAGGGCATGCTCGTTTCAATCCGCGTTAGCGGAAACCTCTTTGGAACCCCCGACCACCAACCACCATCCCGACCGAAGAGGAGCATCGAACCATGTTTCAATCCGCGTTAGCGGAAACCTCTTTGGAACCCCGTGGGCTGGCGGGAGAGCGCCGGAACATCGGCGGGCTGTTTCAATCCGCGTTAGCGGAAACCTCTTTGGAACGCGAAAGCCGCGCTGGTTGCTCAAAACGCAGTCAAGTTTCAATCCGCGTTAGCGGAAACCTCTTTGGAACCCCTGGCCCGCCTGTCGCTCGCCCGACACCGCAGGTGGGGCTCTCACTGCCGCCAGGGTACCACAGCTTGCGGTAAGAGGCCATCGGCCCGACTCGTCCCGAGCACCGCCCAGCCACCACCGAGGCTGATCGCGAAAACGGCACGTTTCCCCCGCGCCGTCCGGCCGTTGTCGCGTACGGACGCGGCCGCGGCACCTCCCGAGCGATCACCCGTCGCCGGTGTCCGGACGGGGCGCTCGGAGGCGAGGCCTGGCCGGCCGAGGCGGAGGAAGCCCCCCGAGCGACGATCGGGCCAATGCGGCGCCGGCTAGACGACCCAAACGTCGGGTGCGGGTGGGCGCGTCCGGCCGCGTCCGTCGGTCACCCGGCGCGCGCAGTCGGCGCAGAGCGGATAGTAGCGCACCAGGTCGCGGTCGGGCCGGATCACCTGGGCGACCCGCCGCCGCAACCGCCGTGCTTGGGCGTCGGTCACCTCGCACTCGAAGACGCTCTCCTGGACCGGCTCGCCGAAGCCGAGCAGCAGGCTGTGCAGCCGCACCCGCCGTCGGTCGTCGGTCACGTCGTAGGCCACCACCAGCAGCACCCGCCCCCTCCTCCGCCCGCCTCGGCGCTCACTTCGCCAGGAACGACTCGTACGCCTCGACCTCCCCCTCGATCACCCGCCGCAGCCGCCGGGCCTGGACCTCCAGCAGCTTCCGGTAGGTCGTCCTCCTCTCCTGTCCCGGCGGTCGGACCAGCGTCCCCAGCCGCCGGCCGTACTCGAGGGCCATCGCCCGCCAAGCCGCCCGCCCGAGCACCACCCCGCGCCCCTCCGGCCCCGGGCCGAAGTCGCCCAGGGCGACCATCCGCGTGTTGAGCAGCCGCAGCACGACCGAGTCGGCGATCAGGGGCCGGAACTCCTCCATCAGGTCGACCGCCAGCGACGCCCGGCCATACCGCTCCTCGTGCAAGAAACCGCAGTAGGGGTCGAGCCCGACCGCCTCCAGGGCGGCGTAGCAACTCTCGTGGAGCAGGGTGTAGGCGACGGAGAGGAGGGCGTTGACCGGGTCGGGCGGCGGCCGCCGCGCCCGCCGGGGGAAGGGCCAGGGG
>JBBSNJ010000303.1:0-4880 GCA_038232775.1 Thermomicrobiales bacterium | reverse complement strand
GGCGACGGTCGACGGCACCCTCGGCGACGATGCGCTGAAGGGGACGAACAAGGCGAACGTGCTCACGGGCGGGGCGGGAAATGACGTTCTGACGGGGCTCGCCGGCGACGACGTCTACGTCTTCGCGAACGGCTGGGGAGAAGACACCATCGTCGAGTAGGCGCGGGTCAAGGTGGGCAAGAAGAAGCGACCGGGCGGGAGCGACACCCTCGACTTCTCGGCGGTCTCGGTCGGGGTCATCGGTCGACTGATGCCCGAAGGGTGGGTGAAGGGTTCGGACAACCGCAACCGACTCACGGCTGAAGATCCTGACGATCTCGGCGCGGTCTGGGAAGTCGATCTCGGTGCGTCGCCGGTTGGGTACTTCCGCGGCGGCTCGGGAGATGACGTCATTCTCGGTGGCGGGCTGCGCAACCACTATGAAGGCAATGGCGGCGTCAACCGGTTCCAGGACTACGGCGGGGCCGAGGTGAGGCGGCCCCGCGCGAATCAGCCCCAACGGCTCCTCGCGAACGACGACACCTATGCTGGGCTCGGGAAAGACGGCGGCTTCGCGTGGATCGCCGACTTCGGTGGTGGGGCCGACACAGTCGATCTGAGGCCACTGAAGAGCACCGAGGGCGAATTCGGTGCTTTCGGACTCCAGGGTTACGGGGGCGACTCCCCCAACTCGCTGTGGGTGGCCAAGAAGGGAGAGGGGGACTCAGAAAACATCCTGATCGTCATTGGGCAGCTCGGAGCGGTTCTCGGGTTCGGGGAGTTGGACGTGCCGCAGTCGCCGGCGCGGATCGAGACCTTGGTGTTCGACGACGTTGAGCTCGGCGACGAGAAGGTCGAGGCTCTGGTCGAGGCTTCCGCGCCCTAGAGCGTCGGGCAGAAGCGTTGTCTCCCCTCTGCCTTGGGGATCGGTGGCGTCGGTTGTCGGCCTGCGGCCGACGGGCGCAGCAAGCAGCGCCCCTACCGAGAAACCGAGGCTGACATCTCGTCCGACGCCCGTAGGACGCTTCGGACACTCCCGGTGCCCCGTCGGGTTATCGGGATCGAGGCGGCGAGAGGCTCTTGGGACGTTCATTAGGTGAGTCGGAATGGTCGCTGGCTGCGGCGGCGCGGCCGGGGGAAGGTGGGGCGAAGACGTCGGGGTGCGGGCGGACGGCGCCGACCTAGGTCAGGCGAGGTTGGGCGGGACGCCGAGGCGGCGGCAGTAGTCCGCCGCGAGCGCGACGTGGCGCGTGCCTTCCTCCCAGCAGACAGCGCCGTGGCCCGGCAGGAGCGCGTCGAAGGCGACGCGCTCGAGCTTGAAGATGCTCGCCGCCGACTCCTGGATCGAGCAGTCGTGGATGTTCTGGAGGACGACCCGGCCGCCGGCGAAGACGGCGTCGCCAGCGAAGAGGGCGCGCCGCTGCCGGCCGTGGAGCAGGTAAGAGGCGTGGCCGTCGCAGTGGCCGGGGGTGTCGATCACCTCCAGGTCGAGGGTGCCGATCCGGACGCGCTCGCCCTCGGTTAGCTCCTGGTCGACGGCGACCGGCTCGAAAGGGTAGTCGGGGGCGTAGAAGCCGGCCGCCTTCGCTTTGTCGAGAGCGACCGCCCGCTCGTCGCCCGTCCGCAGGGCGGGGGCGGCGCCGCGGGGGGCGAGGACGCGGAGGCCGAACCGCTCGCGGCAGCGGGCGGCGCCGCCGGCGTGGTCCATGTGGTAGTGGGTGAGGACCAGGGTGCGCAGCTTGCCGAGGTCGAGCCCTTCGGCGGCGATGTTGGCGGCGATCCGGTCGAGCGAGGCGCCGGCGGCCATGCCGCAGTCGATCAGGGCCAGCTCGTCGCCGCCATCGACCAGGTAGACGTGGCAGTCGGGGTCGTCGGAGAGACCGAAGCCGAGACTGGGGCCGCCGCCGACCAGGTAGACCTCGTCGCTGAGGCGCATCGTGGTCTCCTCCTCGTGGCGATTCCGCGTGGATCTGGTCGATCGTTGGGGTCGGGCATGGAGCCACCCGAGGATTTATACGGAATCCGGGCGATCAGCGGCGTTTGCCGAAGAGCGGCCCTCACCCCCAGCCCCTCTCCCGCTGTGGCAGGAGAGGGGAGCCGTCCGCTGCCAGAGCGCCACGGTGCAACGGGATTCCGTAGTATCTTCGGGCGACGATGACGAACCCGGCCGAAGCCGGCTCGGGCTGGGAGCGGATGGTATCGGTCGAGGGGGAGCGGGAAGGGGATCCTGCCTCGCTGATCGCCCTCCCCTCGCGTTGACAGTCTACGCACTCCGTCCGTAGGATGCGCCCCCGATCCGGGGAAGTCCCGGCCGTGGCTGAGTGGGGAGACGAGGAATGGGCGGTGCGCGGGACGCTGATCAGACGGCGTCGGCCGCTGATTCCCAGGGGGTGGGCCAGGAGGCGGAGGGGTGGCGCGGCAAGGTCGGCAAGATGGACCACGCCGAGCTGGAGGCGTTCCTGGGCGAGGGGGTGATCGCCCGGCTCGGCTGCCTCGACGGCGAGGGCTGGCCCTACGTGGTCCCGGTTTGGTTCCAGTACGACGACGGCGGCTTCTACGTCGTGCCGCGGGAGCGGTCGGCCTGGGCGGGGTATTTGGAGCGGGACGGGCGCTGCTCGCTGGCGATTGATGAAGCGGGCGCTCAGCGGAAGGTGCTGGTCAAGGGCAGGGCCGAGCTGATCGAGCGGCCGAACGTCGGCGGGCGGTGGGTGGAGGTCGCCCGCCGGATGGCGGTCCGCTACCGGGGGGAGCGCGGGCCGGACTACCTGGTGCCGACGTTGGAGGAACCGCGCTGGCTCTTCTTCGTCCGCCCGGTGGCGACGACGACCTGGCAGGGGAACGACTGGGCGAAGCGGTACAAACGCGGGAACTAGAGCCGCCGTCAGAAGCGTTGTCGGCGGCGCTCTGGGTAGGGGCGCTGCTTGCTGCGCCCGTCGGCCGGAGGCCGACAACCGATGTCACTGGTCCTCGTGCAAGCGGGGGGGACAACGCTTCTGCCCGGCGCTGTAATACGAACTCCGGGTCATGACTTCGGCTACCCTGCGAGATGCCCTCACCCCCTTCCCCCTGTCCCGTGCGCGGGAGAGGGGAGTTGTCCCGCGCCCGAGAGCGGAACGGTTCACCCGACGTTCGTAAGGCACGCAGGCGGAGCAGTTGGGGGCGGGGGACGGCCCTCGGGGCTAGACGTCCTCGGGCTGGAGCGTTCCCTCCCCGGCGCGTTCCGGTCCGGTGCCGTTGGTCGGGCGCGAGCGGGGGAGTGGCTCCGCCGGAACGGCCTCGCCGCCCGCCGGGAGGGAGCGGGCTTCGACCGGCTCGGCGAGTGGCGGCGGGGAGCCGGACCGGGGGAGGGGCGGGGGCGGGAGACCGGGGTCGTCGCCGACGCGGTGGCGCAGGCCGCGGAGGTCGGCGCGGACGGCGTCGAGGTCCGACTCCATCGCCGCCAGCTTGTCGTGCTGGGTGCGGACGAAGCGGGTGTAGGGGGAGATCGCTTCCCGGATGCGCTCGACCGAGCGGGCCAGCTCGTGCTCGAACTGCTCGCCCATGACCTCGATCAGCCGCCGCTCCAGCTCGTCGGCCCGCTGGTGGAAGTCTTTGCGGGCCTGGCGGCGGCGGGCCGGGAGGACGAAGAGACCGACGCCGGCGATGATGCTGGCGGCTAGGATGCCGGTGACGTCGACCGCGGCGGTGCTGGCGGCGAGGACGACGGCGGCGCCGAGGCCGACCGCGCCGGCCTCGGCGATGGCGGTCGTCGTCACCGCGTTGCGGACCGAGAGCGAGAGCTCGCGGGCTTCGGCCTCGGGGTCGTAGCGGTCGACTTCCTCGCGGGCGCGGCTGGCGACCGATTCGAGCAGCGAGCGGCGGTCGTAGCGGAAGCTGCCGCCGACCTCGCCGATCAGTTCGTCCTCGTACTGGGAGAGGCGGCGGCGGTCGATGTAGTCGGTGACGGCCTGCCAGGCGCGCAGGTCTTGCTCGACCATCCAGTCGATCAACTCGTCGATGGTGGCGTCGATCCGGTGCTCGGTGTCGCCGACGACCTGGCGCTCGAACTGGCCCCGGATCTTGTCGGTGTTGAGCAGGTCGAAGAGGCGGCCGATCCGGATCGTCTCGTCGAAGAACTCGTCGCCGCGGGTGATCAGCTTGGCGATGATCGCCTCGATCCGGGAGAGGTGGTAGGCGAACTGGCGGCGCATGTCGTCCTGGTAGACGACGAGCTGGCGCTCGATGTTCTCGATCGTCGCCAGGTCCTCCCGCAGCACCGCCAGGCGCTCGCCGGTGGCGGTCAGATAGCGGTCGGCGAGGCGCTCGCCGACGCCGAGGGGGTTGAGCAGCTTGAGGCGGACGCGGCCTTCCTCGTCGAGGGAGTCGACGACGTAGCGCTCCAGGGGGCCGAACTGACTCCGCTGCCAGAGGCGGTCGCGTTCGTCCGGGTTGCGGTCGGCGAGCGTCTTCGCTTGCTGGGCGAGCAGGGCGGAGACGGGGAAGATTTCGGGGCTGAAGCCGAGGAGGCGCTGGATCCCGTCGCGGACGAAGGTGAGGACCTGATCGACCGACGCCTCGTCCCGCAGCAGGTCGACCTTGTTGACGATGACGACGATCTTCTTGCCCCACTCCCGGATGCCGGCCATGAACTCCCGCTCGCTCTCGGTGAACGGGCGGTCGGCCGAGGTGACGAAGAGGACGAGATCGGAGCGGGGGACGAAGCGCTGGGTCAGCGCCTCGTGCTCGCGGATGACGGCGTTGGTGCCGGGGGTGTCGACGACGGTGATCTCGTCGAGGAAATCGGCCGGGTAGGCGCGGACGATGACGCCGTCGTCGAGTACGGTCTCGGCGGGGGCCGGGCCGTACTCGAGGAGGTTGATGACGGCGGTAGTCGGGGTCACCCCCTCCGGCATCACCGGAGC
>JBBSNJ010000302.1:0-4893 GCA_038232775.1 Thermomicrobiales bacterium | reverse complement strand
GGGGCGGCGCCGGGGGAACTGGTGATCAGCCTGGGGACGAGCGGGACGGCGTTCACGGTCGCGGCCGAGCCGACGTCGGACCCGACGGGGGAGGTCTGCGGCTTCGCCGACGCGACCGGGCGCTTCCTGCCGCTGGCCTGCATGCTCAACTGCACGCGGGTGCTCGACACGGTGGCCGGTCTGCTCGGCATCCCCCGCGCCGAGGCGCTGGATCGGGCGGGGGCGGCGGCGGCGGGGGCCGATGGTTTGCTGCTGCTCCCCTACCTGGCCGGGGAGCGGACGCCGAACCTGCCGACCGCGACCGGCCAGGTGCTCGGGTTGACGGCGGCGACGGCGACGCCCGACCGGCTGCTGCGGGCAGCGCTGGACGGAGTCGCGGCCGGGCTCGCCTACTGCGTCGCGGCGCTCGGGCGGCTCGGGATCGCGGCGCCGGCGGTGACGTTGACGGGGGGCGGCAGCGCCCATCCCGCTTGGCGGCAGGCGATCGCCGACGCGACCGGGCAGCCGGTGACGGTGCGGGAGGGGGGGGAGCACGCGGCGCGGGGGGCGGCGATGCAGGCGGCGGCGGTGGCGCGGGGTGAGCCGGTGGCGGCGGTCGTCGCCCGCTGGCGACGGGGGGTGCCGGCCGAGTTCGCGCCGCGGGCGGGGGCGCGGGCGGCGTTCGCGCTCGAGACGCGGGGGCGGCTGAGCGAGGAGAGGCGCGCGGCAGCGCCGGGGCGGGAGGAGGGGGTACCGGTGGTCGGCGGGTAGGCGCTGCTTCGACGGGGACCGAGTTCGCAGGATTCGGAAGATCGGGAGCCGACCACTCCTATCTGCGCGGGTCGGGCGCCGGGCATGGCGGCGCGTAGCCGTCCGCCTGTTCACCGGGCGGAGCACGGCGGGAGCTTGATCGAGGTCCTGACCGTCGCGGACCGGGAGGCGGGTGGGAGCAGCGGGGCGGGAGTTCGGACGCCAGAGGAGGCCCAGGCATGAAGGTGCTCATCTCCGCCGATGCGGAGGGCGTGACGGGGATCACGAACACGAACGAGCTGCTCTTCGGGCGGCCGCACTACGACTTCATGCGCCAGATGATGACCGACGACGTCAACGCCGCCGTCGCCGGCGCCTACGACGGGGGGGCGACGGCCGTCGTCGTCAACGACGCCCACTGGACGATGACCAACGTCCAGATCGAGCGGTTGGACCCGCGGGCCGAGCTGATCAAGGGGTTCCACAAGCACCTCTGCATGGTGGAGGGCGTCCAGGAGGGGGTCGACGCGCTCTTCTTCCTCGGCTACCACGCCCGGACCGGAGACTCCGACGGGGTCGGCAACGAGACGATCCTCGGCCGCGAGATCATCGAGATCCGGATGAACGGCGAGCCGGTCGGGGAGTCGGAGATCAACGCCGCGATGGCCGGCCACTTCGGCGTGCCGGTCGTCTTTGCTTCGGGCGACGACGCCTACGAGCGGGAGCTGCGCGCAACGCTGCCGGACGTCGAGTTCGCGCTGACGAAGTACGCGATGGACCGGTGGACGGCGCGCTGCCTCTCGGTCGAGCGCAGCCACGCCAACATCCGGGACGCGGCGCGGCGGGCGGTCGACCGCGCCGGTAGCGGCGAGTTCCGGCCCTTCCGGCTCGACGGCCCGGTGGAGCTGGAGGTCGTCTTCTCGTCGACGGCGGAGGCGCTGATGGCGTCGCTGATCCCAGGCAGCGAGCGCCGCACTCCCCGGACGGTCGCCTTCCGCGGCACTGATGCCGTCGCCGCCTGGAAGGGGTTCTTCGCCGTGCTCCTCCTGGGTTGGACGGCGACGGACGAGGTCTACGGGTAGCAAGCGACGCCGTTGCCGGGGCGCCGGCCAGCGGATCTGGGCCGCAGCGGTCGCCAGCACGACGTCCACCGGGAACCGCCGACGGGGCGCGAACGCCCTGCCCGACGAACGGCTTCCCCGCCGCCACTGGCCGGCTCGCCCTGGGCAGAGCGCACACAACGCCTCCCCGGTTGCGTATTGCGCGTCGCGGGAGGCCCCGCTACAATCGCCGCCGTCGCAGGCAGTGGCAACGATCTCCGGGTCATTTGCCGTGGGCTCACGGCCACTCGGCCGTGCCTTGCCTGCTTTCCGCGGTCAGACCGACGCATCGACCAGGCGGGCCGATGACGAAGCAAGCCCCGGCAAAGGTGTTGCCGGGACGCGGAAGTTGAGCCGGCGATCGAGCCGGAGCGGAGGCGACATGGACCGGCGCGAGTTGGACGACCTGGCGGCACGGCAGTGGGCAGAGTGGCGCGCCTCCCGCCGCCGTCTGCTCAAGATCGGCGCCTTCGCCGGCGGTGCGGCTGCCGTGGGCACGCTCTCGGCGGCGCGGCGGTCCGGGAGCGCCGCCGCCCAGGAGCCGACGCCGAAGACCGGCGGCACGGCGAATATGGGGATCGTCGCCGACGTCCAGAGTTTCGACCCGCCCCAGCCGGGCGACAACATGAGCATCTGGACGATGCTCAACATCTACGACCAGGTCGTGCGGGTCGGCAAGGACGGCAAGTCGGTCGATCCCGGCCTCGCCGAGTCGTGGGTGATCAGCCCGGACCAGCTCACCTACACCTTCAAGATCCGGTCTGGCGTCACCTTCCACGACGGCACCGCACTCACCGCTAGCGATGTCAAGTACAGCATCGACCGCCTGGTCTTCGGCGACAACGGTTGGCAGGTGCTGTTCGAAGCCGTGGCGGCGACCGAGGCCCCGGACGCTACGACGTTCGTTCTCAATCTCAAGCAGCCGTGGGTGCCGATGCTGGCCGACATGGCGCTCTTCTCGGCGTCGATCTACCCGGCGGCGGCGCACCAGGCGCAGGGAGACGAACTCTTCGAGACGCCGATCGGCAGCGGGCCCTTCAAGTTCGAATCGTGGCAGAAGGGCGCCGCGATCACCCTCTCGAAGAACGAGAACTACTGGCTGGAGGGGCAGCCCTACCTCGATCAGGTCGTCTTCTCGATCGTCCCCGACGCCAGCACGCGGGTCGTCCAGCTCCAGAGCGGCGACATGGCGATCGCCAGCGACGTGCCCTACACCCAGATCGAGAGCCTCGAAGCGCTCGACGATCTGAACGTCCAGGTGGCGCCGGTCGGCCGGGTCGACTACGTCGCGATCAACCACACCCGGCCCCCGTTCGACGACCTGAAGGTGCGCCAGGCGCTCAACTTGGCGGTCGACAAGCAGGCGATCATCGACGTCATCCTCGCCGGCAACGGCCAGGTGGCGCAGTCGGGCCTGCCGCGGATGCTCTACTGGAACGATCAGATCGCGCCCTACGCCTACGATCCCGAGCGGGCGAAGCAGCTCTTGGCTGAGTCGAAGGGCGCTGGCGGGTTTACGACCACCCTCGGCGTGACGGCGGGCGACGCCGAGCACGCCGCCGCGGCGACGATCATCAAGGACCAGCTCGCCCAGATCGGGGTCGAGATCGAGATCTACGAGCAGGAGAGCGCGGCGCTCTACGTCGATACCTTCCAGGGCATGGACTACGACCTCGTCATCCAGTACCACACGACCGACATCATCGACCCCTCGCAGATCACCCGCTACGCGATGGCCCCCCGCGACGACGGCACCGGGGCGCTGTGGACCGGCTACCTCAACGACCGGATCAGCGAACTGGCGGTAACCGCTCAGAGCGAGCAGGACCCCGAAACCCGCGAGCAGATGTACCACGAGATCCAGCAGCTCGGCTTCGACGACGCCTACCTCCTCTACCTCTACTTCCCCGACAGCCGCACCGGCGTCCGCCAGGAGGTTCAGGGCTTCCAGATCCTGCCGACCGCCAACTACCGGATGTGGGAGGTCTGGCTCGACGAGTAGCTCCTCCTCCCTGCCTCGAGCGATCTGGCAACGCGGGGGCAGCTCTCTTCTGGCCGCCCCCGCCGCCCCCCCTCGATCGCCGACAGTCGGTCGCCGATAGCCGATAGCCAGCAGCCGATAGCACCGGTGGGCCATGAACAAGCTCGGCTTCCTTGGGCGGCGCCTGCTCCAACTCATTCCGGTCGCGATCGGGATCACGATCGTCGTCTTCCTGATGCTGCGGCTGATCCCGGGCGACCCGGTCCGGATCATCCTCGGCTCGCGGGCGACGCCGGAGTCGATCGCCGCCTTGGAGCACAGCCTCGGGCTCGACCAGCCGCTCTGGCAGCAATACCTGTACTTCCTGCGGAACCTGGCGGTGGGCGATCTCGGCCGCTCGCTCCTCTACCGGCAGCCGGTGCGCGAGTTGGTGCTGGAGCGGCTGCCGGCGACGCTCTTCCTGGTCCTCTACAGCGCGGCCTTGGCGGTGACCATCACCCTGCCGCTGGCGATCCTGGCCGCCCGCAAGAAGGACCGCCCCGTCGACCAGACGATCCGCGGCGGCACGCTGCTGACCCTGGCGATGCCGTCCTTTTGGGTCGGGATCATCTTCATGATCGTCTTCAGCCTCAGGCTCGACCTCTTCCCCGTCTCCGGCTACGGCGACGGGTTCGTCGACCGGCTCTACCACCTCTTCCTGCCGTCGCTGACGGTCTCCCTCTCGCTCTCGGCGATCCTGATCCGCAGCCTCCGCAGCAGCATCATCGCGGTGGCCACGGCCGACTTCGTCGACACGGCGCGGGCCAAGGGGCTGAGCGAGCGCCGGATCATGCTTAAGCACGTCCTGCGCAACGCGCTGATCTCGACCGTCACCATCCTCGGCGTCAACATCGGTTGGCTGATCGGCAGCTCGGTCATCATCGAGAACCTGTTCGCGATCCCCGGCCTCGGCGCGTTGATGCTCAACTCGATCAGCGGCCGCGACTACCCGATGATCCAGGGGATCACGCTCGTCTTCGCCGTCCTCGTCGTCACCGTCAACATCTTGACCGACCTAACCTACGCGATCATCGACCCGCGGGT
>JBBSNJ010000301.1:0-4898 GCA_038232775.1 Thermomicrobiales bacterium | reverse complement strand
GGCGGAGCACACGCTCGCGCTGCTGCTCGGCGTGACGCGGCAGATCCCGGTCGCCGATGCCTCGACCAAGGCCGGGCGGTGGGAGCGGAAGCGAATGCGCCCGATCGACCTCAAGGGTCGGACGGTCGGGATCGTCGGCCTGGGGCGGGTCGGTTCGCTGGTGGCGAAGCGGCTCCGGGCGTTCGAGATGAAGGTCATCGCCTACGACCCCTACATCACCGCTGGGCGGTTCACCGAGGTCGGGGCGGCGCCCGTCGACTATCCGACCTTGCTGGCCAACGCCGATGTGGTCACGTTCCACGTCCCGGCGA
Organism: Thermomicrobiales bacterium; assembly: GCA_038232775.1. Lineage (GTDB taxonomy): Bacteria > Chloroflexota > Chloroflexia > Thermomicrobiales > UBA6265 > JBBSNJ01. The sequence continues at coordinate 4,587 of JBBSNJ010000301.1, read as the reverse complement.
CCCCCGAGACGACGGCGATGCTCGACGCGGCGGCGCTGGCGAAGATGAAGCTGGGCGCGATCGTGATCAACGCGGCGCGGGGGGAGGTAGTCGATGAAGGGGCGCTGGCCGAGGCCCTGGAGCGGGGGGGGATCTCGGGCGCCGGGGTCGATGTCTTCCCGCGCGAGCCGTGCACGACCAGCCCCCTCTTCGGGTTGGCGAACGCGGTGCTGACGCCCCACATCGGCGGCTCAAGCGCCGAGGCGCTGGCGGCGGTGGGGGAGATGATCAGCGCGACGACGCTGGCGGCGCTGCGCGGCGAGGCGGTGGCCAACGCCGTCAATCTGCCGGGGGCGGGGGTGGAGGGGGGGGCGCTGCGGCGGCTGGCGACCGTGGCCGGGGCGGCGGGGCACCTGCTGGCGGTGCTCGAACCGGAGCGGCCGGCGACCTTTGGGCTGCTGGTGCGCGGCCTGGTACCGGACGGGGTGGCGGAGCACGCCTTCGCGGCGGCGCTGGCCGAAGCGCTCCCCCGCTGGACCGACCACCGGGCGACGGCGGTCAACGCCCGTCTGGTGGCGGAGGAGGCCGGGATCGAGTCGCGAGTGACCAACGACGAGCGAGATCCGGAGCGGGTGCCGGAGTTCTCGTTCGAGGTCGACGTCGACGGGGCCGGCGGGGCGAGGCCGCACCGGGTGCTGGTGCGGTGGGATCGGACGGAGGCGGGGATCGTCGAGGTCGACGGCTTCAGCTTGAACGCACCACTGGCGGGCGATGTCTTGATCACCCACCACCGCGACCAACCTGGAATGATCGGCCAGATCGGGACGATCCTCGGGCGCTACCGGGTCAACATCGCGGGGATGCAGGTGGGGCGGCAGGAGGCGGAGCGGGGGGGAGAGTCGATCATGGTCCTGAACGTGGACGACGCAATCCCCGCGCCGGCCCTGGCCGAGATCGAGGCGATCGGCGGGATCGAGACCGCCTACGTGGTGTCGCTGCCGCTGGCGGCGCGGCGGTCGGTCCAGGCGCCGCTGATGGTGGGAATGGCGTGAGCGCCGACGGACGATAGCGCAGCAGCGAGATTCCGACCCGAAACGATCCTTGGCTCGTCGGTGAGATTCGACACGTCCTCGGCGGCCTCGCTCCCGAGCGGCTGCGCTTGCTGCGAGCGGCGCCCGCCCTCGGTGTGTCGGGCGAGAAGGGCGAAGCTCGTGGGGTTGCGGGGGAGGTGGTCGATGGAGAGCTCGAGTCCGGTGGCGAGCGGATCATCGGGGACCGTGGTCGTCTTGAACATCGATCTGATGTTCGGGGTCCGGATCGGCAATGGTCTGCGGGGTCTCGGCTACGACGTGACGTTCGCGAAGGACGCCCGACGGTTCGCGGAGGTGGTCCGGGAGACGCGGCCGGCTCCGGTGCTCGGTCTGATCGACATGAACGCGGGCATCGCCTGGGAGACGATCGCCGAACTGGCGAACGACCTGGCGGTGGCGACCCCGCTGCTGGCGTTCGGGCCGCACGTCGACGTCGCCGGGCGGCGGGCGGCGAAGGCGGCCGGGGTCGACCGGATCGTCTCCAACGGCGAGTTCCATCGGAGCATGGTCGAGTTGGTGCGGCGCTACGCGCTGCCGACGGCCGATTCGGAAACGCGAGAGTGATACGAACTCCGGCTAATGACCTCGGCGACTCGGAGAGATGCCCGCACCCCCGGCCCCCTTCCCCCTGTCCCGTAGCCGGAGAGGGAAGAACGTCCATCCGCCGAGAGCCGGAGTATTCACCCGAATTCTGAGTGAGACAGGAGCTGCCCCGCGACCAGCGGCGGCTCATCTCGGCCCGACCACGCGACACGGCGTCTAGCGGGGGGTGCAATGTAGCTGACTGGCGGCGACCGATTGCCGGGGCGCTCCTAGCTGCGCCCGTCGCCCGCGGGGCGACCGTGGCCCACCGAACCACTCCGTGGACTCGGGCCGATGCCTCTGAAAGTCGCTATCAAGGCTGGGTCCGGGGCGCTACACCGCACCGACGCGACGACGGACGTGACCCGCCGAGGCCGATTGAGGCAGCCGGAACGAGGCGCGTGCGCCACCTCCCCCTTGCCGTGCTAGAATCGATGTACGTACGCTTGGATCGAATCCCGCGAGCCACCCCGCTCGAGTCAGTTGCCTGCCGGTAGCTCAGGACCGGGCATGGAGGGGAAGCCGTGGCGATCGCCGGAGACCGGGCGTTGTTGACCGGGACGGAGGGGGCTCTTGGGGTCGACGTCGCCGGCGGCGCGGCGCCGGCGGCGGATGCCGCGCTCTCGATCGCGGCCGCGGTCGAGGTCTTCTTTGGCGATCTGCGGCTGGCGCCGCGCTCGAAGAAGACCTACCGGCACGGGGTCGAGAAGTTCGTGCGGCACCTGGAGCGGAACGAGGGGCTCGACCCTTCGGTGACGCCGGTGACCGCGATCGCGGCCGACCACGTGACCGCCTTCGCCGCGCTGCTGGTGCCGCCCGACATCCGCTCGCCCGAGGAGGTGGCCCGGATGCGGACCGCCCAGAACAACATCTCGGCGGTCCGGAAGTTCTGCGCCTACCTCGCCGCCTACGACCTCCACCCGGACCTGGCGACCGACCGGCTGCGGGTCCGAATCGCGGCGATGATGCCCCGCTTCACGCCGCCCCCGCCCGACGTCAAGCTGAGCGACTTAGAGCGGATCGTCGCCTTCGTCGACGCCGTACCGGGCGAGGCGAAGGAGCAGTTGGAGCTGCGACGGCTGAAGGTGCGGGCGATGATCCGCTTTCTGTTCCGCTCCGGTGTGCGCGTCTCGGAGCTCTGCGCACTTCGCCGGCGGGACGTCGATCTGGCCGATGGGAAAGCGAGCATCTACCGGGCCAAGGGGGGAAAGAGCCGGACCGTCCACTTCGACGGGGAGACGGCGGCGGCACTGGCGATCTACTGGGGGAAGCGGGGCGACCCGGTCCGTGGGGCCGGTGCCCTGCCCGCCTTCAGCGGACGGGATAAACTTGGGGTGCCGGGGGCGGCGATCAGCCCGCGGACGGTGGAGCACATCGTGGCGCAGGTGGCGGAGCGGGCCGGGGTCGAGAGCGAGGTCACGCCCCACTCCTTCCGACACGGGCTGGCGACGGAGTTGGTGCGGCGCCGGGTGCGCGAGTCGACGGTGCAGACGATCCTCGGCCACGCGTCGCCGGCGACGACGCGGATCTACGTGCACAAGACGGGCCTCGAGGTGGCCGAGGAGTACCAGGATGCGTTCGGCCCCTACCGCTCGCCGCTGGCCGGCGACTGAACGGCTCCCCTTGGGGTCGCTTCCCGCCCCCGACCGATGTCGCCGCGCCCGGCGGTTCACGGCGGCTCTGCCCCTGATCGTGCTGCTCGCCGGGTGCGGCGGCGGCTCCGTCAACGACGCCCGGCTGGGGGCAGCGCGGGACGCGCAGGCACCTCCCCGACTCGATCAGCAAGAGGCGACCTCGACCGCCGCCGAGTACTTCCCGCCGACCCCGACGCCGCCGCCCCACCTGCCGCCGCCGCCGACGCTCGACACGCTGGAGGTCGCGCTCTCGGTCGGCCCCGGGGACGTTCCCCAGCAGAACCTCGCGAGCGTGCCGGCGGACGCGGGGACCGTCTACGCCAGCGCCCTCCTTAGCGAACTGGTCGCCGGGCAGCGGATCGACGCGGTCTGGACCGATGCCTTCAGCAACGAGGTCGGCCGGTCGCAGCAGACCGTCACCGGCAATGCCGGGCAGCAGTGGATTGCTCTGCCGCTGGCGATGAACGGTCAATTGGCGGCGGGCGAGTACGCGGTCTACCTCTTCGCCGATGGTCGCCGCCTCGGCTCGGTCGTCTTCGTCGTCGCCCCGCCGGGGAGCGTCGCCCAGGAGTTCCCGCCGCCGCCCGAGAACCCGCGGGTGAGCGTGCAACCGACCGCGGCACCGGTCGACCAAGGGGGGCAGCCGCGGGACCAGAACGGCGGGGTGACCAATCCCACCGCCAACGGTGTCCAGGAAAGCTCGCTCGGCGATCCAAACGCCGGTCAGCCGGTGGCGCCGACCTACCCGCCCCAGTAGCCGAGCGGTGCTCGCATCATAGGGAATCCGGGAGAATACTGTGCATTCCCGCGGCGGTATCCGGCCCTCACCCCCGGCCCCTCTCCCGGTGCGCGGGAGAGGGGAACGTGGCGGCGAACGGCCGGGGGAACGCCCACGATGCAGCCGGATTCCGTATCCGCCCCGGGTCTGAGTCCCCGGAGCGGAAGCGACGGGGTCCAGCAGGCGGGGAGGGCGCGGGCGGGGTGACGTTGGCGCGTCGAGTGGTGGCGGGGAACGGCCGTAAGGCGGCAGGCGGCCTTGAGCGGCGGCGGGACCGCTCCGTCAACCGCCGGCCACTGCTTGGTCTCCTCGCCGTTGGCTGGGGTGCGGTGGTCTTGATCGGGTGCCAGAGCGGCCTCGGGCCGAACCCCGAGCGGTCGCTGGCGACCAGCCGCGCCTACGAGACCGAGGTCGCGGGGCTCCAGGACCAAATCGCGCGCCAGGAGTCGACGTTGGCGGCGCTGACACCGGCGCCGCCAGCCGCGACCCCGCGGCCGTTCGGCGAGCGGTGGCGGATCGAGCT
>JBBSNJ010000300.1:0-4900 GCA_038232775.1 Thermomicrobiales bacterium | reverse complement strand
GGGGGGGCCCCCGACCCCCCCGGGGTTGTGGGGGGCGGGGGGGGTGGGGGGGCAGGGGGGGGGCGCCCCGGGCCCGGGGGGGGCGGGGGGGGCGGCGGTCTGCGCCCACCTCGGGGGGTGGCCGCAGGTGCCGGTGCCGTTGGGCGCCGAGCCCGACGGGGGAACGGCGCCAGCTGACACCGAATCCGGGTGATCGTTTCCGCCATCCGAAGAAACGCCCTCACCCCTGGCCCCCTTCCCCCGGTCCCGTGCGCGGGAGAGGGGAGAGCGTCCATCAGCCGAGAGCGGGACTATCGAACCGGATTTCGGATGACGAAGCGGTGCGGAACCTTGCCCCGGTCGCCGAGCCTCCGGCTCCCCGTTCCCGACCCTCCGCTCAGGGCCGAAACCGAGCCCATCCGGGAGCGAGCTTGCTCCCCCTCTCCCGCGCACCGGGAGAGGGGGTTGGGGGGTGAGGGCCGGTGCCGCGGCACCAGGCTTCACCCGGATGGCGTCCAAGTCGCCCCCGCGGCATACCCTGCCCGGTTGTCCCTTTCCCACCGGTGCCGGGTGGGGGGAGTTGCCTTCACCCCCGGCCCTCTTCCCCCCCCTCCCGCGCACGGGAGAAGGGAGAACAGTCCAGGACGCGGTGGCGGTTGGGCTTCACCGGACGGGGGGACGGCCGGAACCCGGAGGCGGTGGGGTACGCCGTCGAGGATCGTCGCCGGGAGGACAGCCGGGGAGAGGCTTGGCGCTAGGCGACGCGGACGAGGCGACCGGCGGCGGGAAGCCGTTCGACGGCGTCGGCGATGACGATCACGTCGGAGCCGATCTGCTGGATGCGTTCGGCCGAGATGGAGCGGTTGTCCTCGTGGTTGCCGGGGGAGACGTCGATGGCGGTCAGGCCGTGGGAGGCTTCGCCGAACTTGATGGCGGCGACCTCGCCGACGTAGCGGCCACTCTCGGTCATGACTTTCCGCTTGAGCAAGTCGTCGAGCTCGATCAACTCGCACTCGCGGGCTTCGAGGACGAGTTGGCTGCGGATGGCGGAGGCGTCGGTGATGGTGACGGCGTCGGGACCAACGCCGTGGACGTCGGCCATGTCGATCACGCCCGAGGTCTTGCCGAAGAAGCTGCCCTGGTGGAAGGAGAAGCCGACGACCCGTTTGGTGTCCGGATCGAAGTAGACGTGGTCGACGGTGCCGAGTTTGGCGCCGTCGCCGAGATTGACGACGGCGGTGCCCTTGACCAACGGAGTCGTCTCGACGGGCTGGCTCACGGCGGTCATCCTCCCCAACACTGATGGCGATCGGGCGGGGTGTTCGTACACGGGTAAGGAGAGTATTGCACGGAGTGTGCCAGACTGTCACGCACCTTGGTTGCGGGACATGCGACGAGGTGACGAGGAGCGGACGAGCGCCCGCGATCGAGCTCTGCTCGGCGCGGTCCCCCTCATACCTACTACGGAATCCGGGTGAATCGCGAGCGTTCCCCCGTCGGTCTGCGACCAGGCTCCCCTCTCCCACGCACGGGACCGGGGGAAGGGGGCCGGGGGTGAGGGCGTCTCTTTGGGCGGCGGAAACGATCACCTGGATGCCGTCCAACGGCCGTGCGCCGGCAACCCGAAGCGCTCAGCCGGATTCCGCGTTACCGCGCCAGGCAGAAGCGTTGTCGCCCCCGCTTGGTCGAGGACGGGTGACGTCGATGGTCGGCCTCCGGCCGACGGGCGCAGCAAGCAGCGCCCCTACCTAAATCGCCGCCGACCACACTTCTGACGGCCGCTCTAGGCCGGCGTCACCGCCGCCAGCGCCCGGCGCACCAGCGCCTCCGCCAGAGGCACCTTGTAGCCGTTGTGGGCGAGGGGGGCGGCGTCCAAGAGCGCGGCTTCGGTCGCACGGGCGAAGAGCGCCTCGCTGGGCGCTGCTCCGATCAGCAGGCGCTCGGCCGCTTCCGCCCGCCAGGGGATGGGGGCGACGCCGGAGAGGACGACGCGGGCGGTCGCGATCCGCCCCGACTCGACCCCGAGCGAGGCGGCGACTCCGACCAGGGCGAACGCCCAGACCTTGCGGTCCATCGCCTTGAGGTAGGTGCTCTTGGTCGTGGCCAGCGGGGTCGGCAGGCGGACGGCGACGATCAGCTCGTCGGGGACGAGGGTGTTCTCGCGGCGCCGGTCGTCGTCCGGCAGGGCGAAGAAGTCGGTGAGGGGAAGCGTCCGCTCGCCGCGCGGCCCGCGCAGACGCAGCTCGGCGTCGAGCGCGAGCAGCGCCGGGGCGAGGTCGGACGGATGGACGGCGACGCAGGGCGAGGCGTCGCTGCCGAAGAGGGCGTGGAGGCCGTTCTCCCCGTCGCGGGCCGGGCAGGCATCGCCGCCCTTGAGCCAACAGTCGAAGAGCCGGTTGCGGAAGTACCAGCAGCGGGGACGCTGGAGCAGGTTGCCGCCGAGAGTTGCCATGTTGCGGAGTTGGGGGGTTGCTGCCGCCGCCGCGGCCTCGGCCAGGGCCGGCGCTTGCTCCAGGACCAGAGCGTGCCGCTCGATCGCGGCCAGGGTGGTCAGGGCGCCGAGGGTGAGGCCGCCGTCGTCGAGCGCGATGGAGTCGTCGAGCTCGGCGAGGCGCTTGAGATCGACCAGTCGGGTCGGAGCCGCGATCTCGCCTTTGATCAGGGTCAGGAGGTCGGTGCCGCCGGCGAGGGGTCGGGCGCCGTCGCCGGCCGCGCCGTCGCCGCTCGGGTCGAGGAGGGCGAGGGCGTCCGCGATCGCGGTCGGCCGCTCGTAGGCGAAGGGCCTCACGCCGACCCCCCTTCCCGCTCGCGCTCGGCCAGCGCCGTCAGCAGCCGGTCGCGGCTGATCGGGGTCCGGGCCAGCCGGACGCCGACGGCGTCGAAGACGGCGTTCGCGATCGCGGGCGCGGTCGGGATCAGGGGCGGCTCGCCGATCCCCTTGGCCCCGATCGGGTTGGCGGCGGGGTCGGGCAGGTCGACCGGGGCGAAGGCGATCGGCGGCACGTCGGCGACGGTCGGCACCTTGTACTCCTCCAGGTTGGCGTTGAGGACGATCCCGGTCGCGTCGTCGATGATTTGATCCTCGGTCAGGGCGAAGCCGATCCCTTGGGTGACGCCGCCGATCACCTGGCTCTCGACGGTCATCGGGTTGATGATCCGGCCGCAGTCGTGGGCGGCGGCGATCCGGAGCAGGGTAACCTCGCCGGTCTCGACGTCGACCTCGACCTCGGCGCACTGGGCGCCGAAGGTGCGGATCGATTGGGCATCCGGGTTGGCGACCCGCGCACCTTGGCCAAGGATCATGTGGGGCGCGATCTGGGCGGTGACCTCCTCGACGGCGGCGGCGGGACGAGCTTCGCCGGCGACCCAGATTTGCCCGTCGCGCACGCTCAGCTTCTCCGGCGCCTCTTCGAGGAAGGTGCCGGCCGCCTCCAGCAACTGGCGCTTGGCGTCGGCCGCGGCGGCGCGGACGGCCGGGCCCATCGTCGGCACGGTGGCGCTGCCGGAGCTGACCGGGGCGTAGGGGCCGGTGGCGGTGTCACCGAGCTGGAGGGCGACGCGCTCGAAGGGGAGGCCGAGCTCCTCGGCGGCGACTTGGGTGAGGACGGTGCGGGTGCCGGTGCCGATGTCCTGGGTGCCGGTGACGACATCGGCGGAGCCGTCGGCGTTCCACTTCACCCAAGCGTAGCCGGGAGGGGAGCCGGCGCCGCCGATCCAGGAGTGGGCGGCGAAACCGACGCCGCGCCGCTTCGTGCTCGCGGGCGGGCGGTCGGCGCCGGCGGACGCGGCGGAGCGGTCGCTCCAGCCAAAGACGTTGGTCACCTCTTGGTAGCAGCGCTCCAGGCTCTCCGGCACGGTGTAGGGCAGCCCCTGTTGCTGGTCCTCGCGGGCGTAGTTGCGGCGGCGGAGCGCGACCGGATCGAGGCCGACCTCCCGCGCCAGGCGGTCCATGGCGGACTCGAGGGCGAAGGCGCCCTCGACGAAGCCGGGCGCCCGGAAGGCGACGGCGGGGCCGGTGTTGGTGAAGACCGAGACCTGCTCGGTGCGGACGTTCGGGCAGCGGTAGAGCCCTTGGTAGATGCCGGCGACGTCGCTCGCCTCGCCGCCGACCTGGTAGGCGCCGACCGGCTGCACGATCTCGGCGACGATCGCGGTCAGGGTGCCGTCGCGGTGGGCGCCGAGGCGGAGGTGCTGGCGGGTCGCGTTCCGGTTGCCGGCGGCCAGGTTCTCCGCTTCCCGGTCGAGCATCAACTGGACGGGGCGGCCGGTCCGCTGGGAGAAGAGAGCGGCGATGACGGTGTGCTTCCAGGCGACCTGCTTCGAGCCGAAGCCGCCCCCCATGTGGTGCTTGATGACCCGCACCCGCTGCTCCGGCAGCTCCAGCTTGGCGGCGACCTCCTCCCGGACGTCGAAGATCGACTGGGTCGAGTCCCAGATCGTCAGCTGGTCCCCCTCCCAGGTGGCGGTGCAGCCGTGCGGCTCGAGGCAGTTGTGGAGGGCGGTCTGGGTGGCGTAGGTCTCCTCGATCAGGACCTCGGCCGCGGCCAGCGCCGCCTCGGGGTCGCCCCGCTGGTAGGTCTTCGGCTCGCCGGCGAGGTTGCCGTCGTCGTGGAGTTGGGGCGCCCCCGGCGCCCGCGCCGCCTCGGGATCGAGCACGAAGGGGAGCGGCTCGTACTCGACCTCGATCAGGCGGAGGGCGTCGTCGGCGATCTCCTCCGACTCGGCGGCGACGGCGGCGACCTCGTCGCCGACGAAGCGGAGCCTGCGGTCGAAGAGCTGGCTGGCGTCCCCCTGGTACCAGCCGATCGGCGGCGCGTTCTCGGCGCTGAGCACGGCATGGACGCCCGGCAGCGCCTCCGCCCGCGCCGTGTCGATCCGGACCAGCCGGGCGTGGGGGTGGGGGCTGCGCCGGACCCGGGCG
>JBBSNJ010000299.1:0-4908 GCA_038232775.1 Thermomicrobiales bacterium | reverse complement strand
TGCCCCCACCCCCAACCCCTCGCCCGCCACGGCGGGCGAGGGGAGCCCGGTCTCGCGGCGTGCGGCCAACGCGCACTGATCACATGACGTTCGTCTGACAAATCCCGTCCCGGCACAATCCGCCGTTGGTGCAGCGGTTGCCGCACGAGCCGCAGTGCCTCCTGTGCTTGTCGAGGTCGTAGCACTTCCCGTTGCACTCGTCGTAGCGGCCCTTGCACTGGCAGCGGCCGTTCTTGCAGCGACCGTGTTTGCAGCATTGGCTGCTGCTGCTGCACCGCTTGCCCATCTTCTTGCAGCCCGCCAGCGCGGCGCCGGGGAGGGCCAGCCCGCCGAGCAGGGCGCCGACCAGTCCGCGGCTGACTTGACGGCGTCCCATGCCGCTGGCGAGCAACCGGGCGGCGGTGTCGATCCGTGGGGTATCCATCGTGCTGTGTTCTCCTTGGCTTGGCCACGAACGCGCGATCACGGGCGCGACGGAGGGGCTGAACTGGGCCGGCGCGGGCGACGCGACGCGGCCCGGCCCGCGCTGTCGGCGACGCGCACCTCGCGCCGGTTGGCGTGCACCACGTCGCGATGCCGGAGTTCGGCGGCGAGGGCGGCGCATTCGGTCATCCCTCCATTCCTAGGTCCATCGCGTGACCTCCGTTGGTCGAGGCCGGGGGGCGGAGGCGTTCGGCCGCCATCCCTCAGGTCGGATCGCAGATCGTTGGGAGAGGGAACGGCCAACCCGTTCCCGGCGGCGATCATCCAGCCTGGTCCCCGGATCCTTCGGCGACCGCCGCGGTCGGCAACCCCTTGCCGGCCGGTGAAGCGCCGCGTCGGGGCGGCATTCATGGCGATCTGAGCGTATCCCCAGTCTGTGGGGAGCGGGGGGCGGCGGCTAGCCCGCTGATTACCCAGATTGGTGAGCCGAGGTACTCAGATTGGCGGCGTCGGGCCTTTTCTTGGGCGCGTCCCAGGCGGGGTAGCTCCGGGGGGCGAGGGGGGAGACGACGCGCGTCGCGTCGCGTCCACGGCGGCAGCGGCTTTTCGGTGGCTCAGCCGCCGCGTCGTTGCTTCGCCACCTTGGCCGCCAGGTCACCCGGCGGCACCCCATCTCCTCCCGAGCTGGGCCATCAACCGATCAGGCAGCCGCAACTGCCGAAGGCGCAGCGGCCCCCTCTGAACCCCCGATCGACGCAGTCTGCTTCGCAGTCGTCGCAGCATTCGTCGGGTGGAATACAGGATCCGTCGTCGCAGATCTTCCAGCCGGTTTCGCACTCAGGAGTAGCAGGAGGAGCGGGAACACACCGGTCCTTCCGGCAGACCGACTCGCGGCCGCAGCATTGGCCCCGGCCGCACGGTGTCTCGCCGCGACGACAGCGGCAGCGGCGATTCTTGCAGCGTCCCTCGCCGCAGCAGGTGTCCTCTCTCCGCCTACACCTCCGCCCGAGCGGTGTGCAGGTGCGGGCGTCCGCGGCGTCGCCGCCGAGCGCCGCCAGCGCCGCCGCGAGCGAGCCGCCGGCCAGCGCCTTGAGGATGGCGCGCCGGCCGCTCGGTGCGGCCACCGCCCGCGTGAACCGGTCGAAGCGCGGCTCGGGCAGGGGGTCGATTTGATGCTGGGTCATGACGGCTCCTTGTCACTGGGGGGCGGAGACCGCGGCGTCCCTGCCCGGGTCGCTCGTCGCGGTTCCGCTTGCCTGATGGCTGGGCGCGGGGGCGGCAAGCCCGGCTACCGGACGATGTCCCCAGTCTGGTGGCCGGAAAAGGTGGGGCCAAGACCGGCGAGCACCTAGTTTGGGCGGTGAAGTTACTCAGTTTGGTGGGAGCAGGCCGCGCTCGACGGCGGGGAGGACGGCCTCGACGCGGCTGGCAACGGCGAGCTTGCGCATGATCGCGGCGACGTGGTTGTCGACCGTGCGGGGCGAGAGGAAGAGGCGGCCGGCGATCTCGGGAGTGCTCAAGTCGGCGGCGAGCAGGGCCAGAATCTCGGACTGCCGCCGGGTGAGGCGGGAGGGGTTGGTGCGGGTCGAGGGGCGCGGACCCCGCGGGATCGCCGCCGCTCCCCGGCGTCGCAAGCGGCGGCGCAGCGGGTTCGCCACGCTCCGGGCACCGAGGTGGTCGAACGTGGCCAGCGCCCGCCGGAGCGCGGCTTCGTCGTCGCCGTCGGCGCGGGCGCGGGCGGCCTCGTAGGGACAGCCCAAGTCGTCCCAGGCGGCGGCGGCGGCCTGCCAGCGACCGGCGATCTGGAGGGCGAAGGGGTGGGCGATGCCCGGCGGCGGGGCGTCGAGGGTGCCGGTCCGCCAGCGCCAGAAGGCGAGATCGCCGAGCCACCAGGGCTGGCCTTCTTGGAGAGCGCGGTCATAGGCGGAGCCAGCTTCGGCGCTCGCGGTCGGCACATCGCCGGCGAGCCAGGCGGCCTCCGCCCGCGCCGCCCGGATCGGGGCGATGCGGCCCAAGCTGCCGCTGCCCTCCGCCAGGGCTAAGGCTTCGTCGAAGCAGGCGGAGGCGCCCTCCTCGCCGCGGCGGAGCCGGATCAGGCCGAGGGCGAGGAGGGCGTCATAGCGGGTGATCGGGGGAAGATGGTCGACGTGGAGAACAGAGGACGCCAGGGCGGCGGCCGCGTCCCAGGCACCCTGCATGAATCGCGAGGAGGCGAGCCAGGAGGTGGCGTAGAACCGGGTGTGATCGATGTCGCGCTCCTCGGAGAAGGCGATGCAGGCAGCGAAGTAAGGCACCGCCTCGCGGAAGCGGTAGCTCTGGCCGTAGCCGGCGCCGAGGTTGCACAGGGCGCGAGCGGCGGAGAGGTCGAGGCCCGAGGCGACGGCCAGGTCGCGGGCACGCTCGAGCTGCGCGCGGCCGCGGTCGTCCCCCTGGTAGTGCCGGGTGCTGCCGACGTTGATCAAGGCGTCGACGAGGGTTTGGCGAGCGTCGAGGCGTTCGGCGAGGGCGATCGCCCGTTCGCCCCAGCTGATCGCGGCCGCCTCGTCGAGGGCCGCGCACTTGACGCGGGAGAGTGCCTCGTAGGCGAGGGCGAGTGCGGCGCTAGGCGGTAGCAGCTCGAGTGTCGCGATCGCGGCCACGGCTTCCCGTTCGGCTGCCTCCCTCCGGGCCGCGCCCCAGTGGAGGCTCGCCAGGTGGCTCTGATTCTCGCCCACTTTCAGGGCGTCTCCCGCCTCGCGCCAGATCGCGGCCGCCTGCTGCCGGTTCACGATCGCCTGGTCGATGCGGGCGCCCAGGTGATACTCGTTGGCCTGGGCTTCGAGGAGGAGGGCGCGCTCGGTCGGCGGCAGAACGTCGGCGAAGCGGAGGGCGCGGCCGAACTGGGCGGCGGCCTCTTGGTGCGATCGGAGCGCCGCGGCGCGACGGGCGGCCGCCGGCGCGTGGCGGAGGACGGCGGCCTGGTCGCCCGCCGCCTCGGCGGGGTGGGCGAGCCGAGCCGGGTCGCCGCGGGCCAGGGGGAGCATCGCGAGCGCGTCCAGCGCCCGCCCGTGCAGCGCCCCGAGGTGGGCCGGGGAGATCGCGGCGAGGATCGCCTGGCGGGCGATCTCGTGGCGGAAGGCGAGCAGGCCGTCGTCGGCCTCGATCATGCCGGCGGCCAAGCAGGCCGCGATCGCGTCGTGGTCGACGGCGGCGACCCGCTGGAGGAGGGGGACGTCGGTTGGGTCGCCGAGCACGGCCGCGGCGTCGAGGACGGCGCGGGCGGCGGGCGGGAGACGCAGGGCGCGGGCGAGGACGGCGTCGTGGACGGTCGCCGGGATGCCGCCGGCGGCGAGCACCTCGGTGACGAAGAAGGGGTTGCCGCCCGTTTGTCGGTGGAGCGCGACGGGGTCGAGATCGCTCTCTTCCGCCAGGGTGGCGACGGCGGCCGGGGAGAGGGGCGGGATCGTGATCCGGCGGCTGTCGCCGACGCTCGCCAGGTCGCCGATGACCCGACTCAGCGGGTGCGGCGGCGCGACCTCGTCGCTCCGGTAGGTGACGACGAGCAGGGCACGGGTCGCGTCGAGCCGACGGGCGAGGTAGCGGATCAGGTCGAGGGTCGCCTCGTCGGCCCAGTGGGCGTCCTCGATGACGAAACAAGTCGGCCGGCGGCCGCGACCGAGCGCGGCGAGAACGGCGCGGAAGATCTGGGGCCGGGGGGCGTTCTCGGTCAGGAGGGCGTCGACGGTGGGGAGGGTGTCGACGACGTCGAGCAGGGGGCCGAGCGGAAGGGGGGTCGAGAGGGGGTCGCAGGTGCCGATCAGGATCGCCGCTCGGTCGCCCGTCTCGGCGGCGAAGCGGCGGATGAGGGCGCTCTTGCCGGCCCCGGCCTCGCCGCCGATCCACAGGAGACAGCCACTTGCCTCCCGCGCTCGGGCCAGGAGGCGCCGCATCTGGTCGAGCGCAGGCTCCCGTTCGAGGATCTCCATCCCGCTACGGTACGACGCTTCGGTCCGGTGTCAACGATTACCGTTCGGTTGCCAGGCTCGTGCGGCGAACGGGCGCGCTGGTGGGCTCCGGCGGAGGTGGCGAGCGCCCGCAGACTCCTCGGTCTTTCGGCGGCGAGACGGTGATGCTCTGTCGATCGGGGGGCACGGCCCAGCGCCGCCGGTGGGCCGGCGGCGGCTCGCGCGGTAGCGGAAGCGCCTTGCCGGTCGGTGTCGGTTGGCCTACGATAAGCTGGCGGCAATGCCGTGAGAGAGATTGTGTGTTCTCCGAGTGATAAGGGAGCGGTCGGTGTTCAGGCTGCCCACTCGATCACTCACCGGCATCCGGAAAGAGGCCGTGATCGAGCAGTTCGCCCGCGTCCGCCTGCCCGCGCCGCTCGAAGCGCCGAGCGGGACTCGGTCGTTGCCTGATTGGGATGCCTGCCGTTCCTACATCCGCGAGCATGGCCGGACCTTCTTCTTCGCCAGCCAGTTGCTGCCGGCCGACCGCCGCCGCGCGATC
>JBBSNJ010000298.1:0-4953 GCA_038232775.1 Thermomicrobiales bacterium | reverse complement strand
CCGGCCAGACCGCCGTCGCCGATCGCGACGTAGAGGTAGCCGTCCGGCCCGAACAAGAGCGTGCCGCCGTTGTGGTTGACGTACGGATCCTCGAACGAGAAGAGGACGCGGGCGCTCCCGGGATCGGCGACGTTCGGATCGTCTGCGGAGACCTGGTACTCGACCAGGAAGTGGTCGCCTTGGGTCCGATAGTCGCTGTAGTAGACGAAGAAGCGCCCGTTCTCGGCGTAGTCCGGGTGGAAGGCGACGCCGAGCAGCCCTTGCTCCAAGAAGTCGATCTTGACCTCACTCGAGATATCGAGGAACGGCTCCTCCAGCACCTCCCCGTTCTCGTCGATCACCCGCAGGAAACCGACCCGCTCGACGACGAAGAGGCGGCCGCTGCCGTCCGGGGCGGCAGCGACGCTGACCGGGTCGCGCAACCCGTCCGCCACTTTGACGAACTGGACCGCCGGATCGCCAGGGAGGGGGCCCGACTCGCCCGGTCGGGCCACCGCGGCGGCGGAGACCTCGGCGTCGGGGGTTGCCTCCTGGGCCGCGGTGCCTTGCGCCAACCCACCGAGCAGCATCGCCCAGAGCAGCGCGACCGAGGTGACGACGAACGACCGACGACGTACTATGCGAACCCCCTTCCTGAGGTCGGGCCAGCGTTCGCCGGCGAACGCTTTCGGTAGCCCGATCATCAATCGTACCATCCAGGCAAGCCCGTTCCCCCGTCCGCTTGATCGGAGCCCGCTGCGCCCGAACCGAACCAGCCCCTGGAGGAAGCTCCGAGGAAGAAGCGGAGACGACCCTCTCCGAATCGACCCGCCCGCCGACGATGGTGGCCGGTTCGGCCTCCTCCGATCCCCCAACGAACCTGATCGAGGCTGCGGTCGACACCAGGCTTGCCCTGCGCCCGATCCCCTCGCGGCGAGGACCATCAGCGAGCGGAGAACGCGCCCGATCTGGGCCGGGCGAGCGCTCTTTGTGCCGGTAGCGAAACCGGCAGTGGTTACGTTGAGCGGGCGGGACGGGTGGCGGACGCCGCCGCGTGCGTCCGCGACAGCAGGCTCTCGCCGATGCCCCGCACCGCCTGCGCCGTCGGTCCGAGCAGCCGGACGATCGCCAGCGCTCCCTCTCCCCCGCTGCCCCACCAGACCGGTTCCCCCCGCCCGCTCTCCCCCAAGCCTCGCGCGGCCGCTCCGTAGCCGACGAGCACCAGCAGCCCGGCGCAGCCGAACCCGCCGTGGCGACCCGGCACGGCGAGCGGTCGCCGCCCCGGCTCCAGGCGAGCCCGCTCGGTCAGCAAGGGCCGGCCCCCGAGCGTCACCCGCAACCGCAACTCGAGTCGCTCGTAGGCCTCGCGCTCCCCCATCGCCAACCGGCCGGGGGTCAGCAGGTCGAGCAGGGCCAACCGCCCGCCCGGCTCGACCACCGCCTCCGTCTCCTGCCGCAGCACCGCGCCGCGGAACGGGATCAGCTCCCCCGGCAGCCACCGGAGACTCCCCCCGGCCGCGACCGTCAGGCAGGTGAGAGAAACCGCCGCCCCGCCGCCCGGAGAGGGGTAGACCTTGGTCGCCCCCTGCCCCCGCACCGTCAAGCTTGCCCCGACCCCGACCTCCACCTCCGCCCGCAGCCGCTCCCCTGGGAAGAGCCCCGGGCCGACCGCCTGGACTACCACCTCGGCCGCGCCCCCTCCCCCCCGGTAGGCGGCGGGCGAGGGGTGGAACGGCGCGCTCCGCCCGACTTCGGTCAACACGGTCCGCCCGCCGAGCTTCGCGGCGCGCAGGAGCAGATGACCGGTCGGCGACGCGTCCGCCGCCGCGCTCAAGTGGGCGAGTGGGGGGATGGGCGGCACCGCTACGGCGCGACCTCGGCCCCGGCCCCGGCCCCGGCCGGAGCAGCGCTGGCCGGCGGCAGCCGAGCCTCGAGCCAGGCGAGCACCTCGTCGGCCCCGCGCTCGTCCCGGAGGTCGGTGAAGAGGGTCGGCCGCTCCCCGCGCTGGGCCGCGGCGTCGCGGGCCATCACCGCCAGCGAAGCACCGACCAGCGGCGCCAGGTCGACCTTGTTGACCACCAGCAGGTCGGAGCGGGACACCCCCGGCCCCCCCTTGCGGGGCACCTTGTCGCCGCCCGCGACGTCGAGCACGAAGATCGAGACGTCGGCCAGCTCCGGGCTGAAGGTGGCGGTCAGGTTGTCCCCGCCGCTCTCGATCAGGACCAGGTCGAGGCCAGGGTGGCGGGCCGCCAGCTCCCGGATCGCCTCGAAGTTGAGCGACGGGTCGTCGCGGATCGCCGCGTGGGGGCAGCCCCCGGTCTCGACCCCGACGATCCGGTCGGCCGGCAGCGCCGCATGGCGGAGCAGGAACTCGGCGTCCTCGGTGGTGTAGATGTCGTTGGTGATCACGGCCAGGTTGCGCCGGCCCCGCAGCCCCTGGCAGAGCCGCCAGACGAGGGCCGTCTTGCCCGAGCCGACCGGCCCGGCGATGCCGACGCGAAAGGGAATCATCGGGAGCATCCTTTCCGTCCCAGGCAGCGAAGCAAAGCTGAATTCTTCGGAGCGGGGAGCACCGCCCAGCTCGATCGCGTGCCACCCGCCGCCGGGGAACAGACTCCTTCGGCTCAGCCAACGCCAATCCTGCCGGGGGCCAAAGCCGCCGCGCGGGGATCGGCAGGATGAGACACCGTCCGGCGCCATCCCCTCTCTGGTGACCGCGACCCATGATCGAGCAATGGGCCGGCAAGCTGTTCACCGCGACCCCGCCGCGACCGGACGCGTCCCTGCTCGGGCGGCTGCGGCCGGGAGGGTGGCGTCGGCCTGGGGCATCCACCCCTCGCGGCCGGGGGCGATGATCGCGACCTCCCGCGCCACCCTATCACCCGGGCGGACCCTCACGCCCCGAACAGCCGCCCGACCAACGCCGGCTGCCGCAGGCCGGCCACGTCCACCTGCGGCAGATAGCCCCCCATCTCGCTGACCGGAATCCGACCCGCGGCCTCGACTGCCGCCAGCACGGCCGGGTGCAGCCCGGCCACGATCCGCTGCGCCGCCCCCTGGCCGACCACGCCGAGCCGCACCGCCGCCGCCGTCAGCCCGCCGACGAACCCGGCCCCCAGCGCCACCGCCGCCACGGTCTCCTCCACCCCCGCCGCTTGGGCCACCACCCCGAAGGCGACCGCGTGGTGGCCGTCGGTCCGCCCCGCCGCCACCTCGGCCCGATACCGGGTCGCGATCGCGGCCGACCCGTCGCCGAGAACGACGGCCGCCGACTCGAGGAACCGCCGCCCGACCTTCGTGCTCGCGGCGCGCAGCGCCGGCACCGGCTTGAGCGCCCCCAGCTCGGCATCGAGCGCCAGCAGGCCGCCGAGGTCGCCGCCGGCCGCGAAGCGGTGGGCGTGCCGCGCGGCCGGCGCCTCGATCCCGGCGAACCCCTCATCCAGCTGCGCCCGCAGCAGCGCCGCGACCTCCGCCTCGCCCCGCACCACTCCGGCCTCGACCAGCCCCTCCAGCCCGTTCGAGAAGGCGAACGCCCCGGTCGGGAAGCCCGAATCAGTCAACTGCAGGAGTCGCAGCAGTGCCGCGCCCGTCTCCTCCGGCGTCCTCGCCTCCGGCCCGTCCGGCGCTGAGTTCGCGTCCACTCGGTCGACCACGCAGCCCCCGGCAATGCTCAAGCGAGTCCCGCCCGCCAGCGGCCGGCGACCCCGCATCCGGGGGACAACGCGATTTTGGACCCACGGGCTGCTGGCGCCACCCGCCCTCGCCACTGACTCGTGGAGCGAGCGGCCATCCTACCATCACCCGACCACCGCCCCGTCGGCAGAACGCCGACGGCAACAACAGCTCCTCCTTGGCCTGGTTCATGCCTTGAGGCGGGCCGATCATCGACCAGTCACTCGCCGCCGCCGAAGCAGGCGACCACGTCGGAGCCCACAACGACGCCTAATTCCGGGCCGGTCGGGAGCGGCAGAACTCCCCTCTCCCGCTTTAAAGACGGGCCTTGCCCCCCACGCTACCCAACCGCCGCCCGTTTCGCCGGCAACGCCCCGCCGCTTCTGCTCAGGGCGGCTCGGGCGCCCGCGTGCTCCCGGCAGACCGTTGGGCGAGGAACGAACGTCTGCGACGACCCCGCGGAATGGTTTAACCATGGTCGCTGACGATGGGCGATGATGGCGACCCGGGGGCGGGCGCCGCCGGGGCACCCCGCGGCCGACGGCACGGCCCCGACCGAGCGGCCGTCGGTGCCCTGAATCTGGGCTTCCAGCTCCTGGCGGCGACCGAACCGGCGCGGCTCCAATGAATGGAATCTCCTCGGGGGGATGGGGCGGTGGCGATCGCAGCCGGAGGGGGAGCGGGGTGGGAGATGACAGAGGACCGGCGAACCGCGCACGCCGCCTGGTCGCCGCTGGCGTGCTCGGCGCGGTTGCCGGCGGCGGCCGCTGGTACCGGGGCTCTCGGGGCGTGGCAACCGCGGCGGTTCCCTTCACCGCCGCTGGCCCGCGCGCTTCCTCCGCCATGGGGCGCGAGATCATGGCGCTGCTCGCGTATGAGGCCGCACTCTACGGCATCGCCGTAGGCGACCGACAGGGTCGCCTGCTCTTTCAGCGAAACGCCCAGCTCCCGTTCGTCGCCGCCAGCCTTTTCAAGTTGCCGGTCATGGCGGCGGTCCACGCCCTCGCCGCCGACGGGCTCCTCTCGCTCGACGAGGGGATCGCGGTGGGGGCAGGCGGCTGGACGACCAGCGGCGCCGCGGTTGCGGCGATGATCACCGTCTCCAGCAACGAGGCCGCCTTCGCCTTGGTCGACCGGATCGGCCCCGAGGCCGTCAACCGGACCACGACCGCGCTCGGCCTAAGAGGGTGTCTCGAAAGGGGGGTAGGATGGCAGCAGACGCTGGCAGTCTACTCGGGAACGGAGCCCCGCGATGCCCCGCCGCCGCTATCCCTCCGACCTGACCGACGCCCAGTGGGCCTT
>JBBSNJ010000297.1:0-4957 GCA_038232775.1 Thermomicrobiales bacterium | reverse complement strand
TTTCCTACCGCCTGCCGCCTGCCGCCTTACGTTCTTCCATCCCCCGACCCCCGACCGCCTACCCGGAAACGCGGAGTCACCCCCGCGCCCGCAGGACGGCTTGGAAGGTGGCGAGCGCCTGTTCGCCGTTGACCCGCTCGTCTTCGCGTAGGCCGCGGGAGTGGGCGAGCGGGTTGCGGAAGTCGCGGAGCGCGCCGAGGGCGTCGCCCAATTTGCGCTTGGACGCGAAGTGGGGGCCGATCTGCAGCCAAACGAGGTCGGAGCGGAGGATCGGGTCGAGGTCCTCGAAGGTGGTCCACTCCAGGAGATCGCGCAGGGTGGGCGCGGGGCCGGTGCCGTTGGCGCGCGATCCGCGACCGTAGAAATCGAGCAGCTTCTCCTTTTTGGCCGGGGGCAGGGCGTCGATGTTGCCGTCGAGCGCGCGGTCGATCAGCTGACGGAACCCGACCTCGACGGCGCGGACCGCCAGCTCGAGGTGGCGGAGCGTCTCGGGGGAGACGTGGTCGTAGGCGGCGAGGCAGAGGCGCTTGGTGCGGAACTCGCCGTGGTCGCGCTCGTCGTTGCGGCGGACGATCGGGAACTGGTCGAGGATATAGGCGAAGTCGTCGCGGCTCAGGTTGTAGAGGTGGGCGTAGATACCGTCCAGCTCGGCGCGGAGCTCCGCCCGGCGCGCTTCGTCCCAGATGAACGGCGGACCGTCGTGGCCGAGGTCACGGGCGAACGGCGCTAGGTCGTGGGCGGTGTAGGTCAGCTCCAGCACGCGGGGGACGATCTGATCGAGCAGGGCCGGGGTGTAGGTCTCGGGCGGGAGGACGGGGAGTTGCCTCATGATGAAGAAGCCGAGCGACGTGCCGCCCACCTTCTGACGCGCTCCATAGTCAAGAACGAGGCTGTTAAAGTTTGCCAGAAATGCCGCCAATTGAGTCATTCCAGATTGTGGAACGATCAATGGCAGCTTATGCCCAACGCCCGCCCACGGCACCAGCGAGAAAATCGCGGTCCGCTCGTCAGTATTGCGAGCGATGTCGCGGAAGCCGAGAAACCAGCCGGGATGATGCCCCCGCTCCGTCCCCACCGCTCGCTCGACCTCCCGCTCGGCGACCCAGTAGCGGGGCAGGATGACGCGGGAGGGGTCGGCGTGCTCGGCGGGAGTCAGGTCACGGGTCTTTTCGGCGCCGTTTGCGCCCGCGTAGGTGGCGAAGCGGTGGTCGAATTGGTGGATCAGCTTCGCCTCGTAGAGCGGCAGCCAGACCGCGCCGCCGTCCGCCGCCCGGAAGCGCCCGTCCTCCCCCGGCTGGCAACCCGCGTCCTCCAACTCCGACCGCGTCCGGAAAAGGTGGGAGTCGTTTGACATGTGGAACAGCGTCTTGAAGGTGATGCCCCAGGGGTTGACCTCGGGCGGGCCTTCCCGCACCAGCACCGGCGCCGCCTCGTAGAGCTGCTTCGTGATCGCGGCGTCCCGCGCCGAGCGGAAGATCGGGCAGGTGAGGGTGTTGGGGTTCAGCAGTTCAATGTCGGCCGCCGACAGCTCGAACCGGTTCTCGGGCTCGTGGATCTGCCCCGGCTGGGTCAGGGAAAAGGCGACGCTGAACGGCGACGCTGGCCGCGCCGCCCCGGCCATCGTCAGCAGTGAGAATTTGTAGGAGCGATGAACACCGGGGAATACGGCTTCGCGGTTCTCGAAGTCGAAGATGCTGACGAGGCGTCCATCCCGTACCAACCAGCCGAAAAACTGCTTGTTGGTGTCGTCGGTGGCGATCCCGGTCGGCACGATCACCCCGCCCCGGCCCTGTCGGCCTGGCAAGGTCGCCATCAGCTCGGCAAAGACCGAGTAGGTGTTGATATCGCCGCGCCCGGTCAGCGGGAAGCGTCCACTCTGGCGGAGAAAGATGCTCGCGGCCTCGCTGGTCTGCTTCGCCTGTTGAAACGCCTCGAACAGCGCGGGAGTTGTCTCTTGCAGCTGCTTGATCCGGCGCGACCGCGCCGCCGCGTTCGGCGCCTTGGCAATCTCCGGGTCGCGCGTCTCGAAGAACTCCTGCTCCTGGAGCTTGATCCGCTCCCACGGCGGGTTGCCGAGCACACAGTCGAACCCACCGGCCCCGTCCTCCCACCCAAACACGTCCGGGAACGCCAGACGCCAGTGAAAGAACCCCACGTCCTTACTGGCTGCCATTGCCTCGCCGGTGATGTTGGCCGGGACGTTGCCCGTCGCCATCATCTGCCGCACCGTCTCCGAGGTTGGGACAAGGTGACGCTGCTCCGTCGTCAGCGGCGCGAAGAAGGCGCGCGTCCAGAGGTCGCAGGCGGCCGCGAGCGTTTGCCACTCGGGGCGACCCTGGACCCGCTCGTACGCCGCCGCCTTGGCCCGGACCGCCTCGGCGGTCTCCTCCGGCATCGCGTCGATCTCACGCAACCGGTCGCCGAGCGCCTTCAGGACGTCCGCGCGCTTCCCCTCGCTGAAGAGGCTCATGGGATGCATCAGCGCGGCGCGGCCATCCTCCTGCACGGTGAGCTTGGCGCGCTCGGCCTTGTTGCGCTTCTTGAGGTCGGCGGCGACGGACTTCTCGTCGCCGGTGACCGGTTTGTAGGCGTCGTCGGGGATACCCATCTCCAGCACGTCGAGGTGAAAGACACCGACGAGGCTGTCGCCCCGCTTGACGTGGTGATCGAGAAAGCCGATCGGCCCGCCCGGCTCGTGCGACTCGATCCAGAGCGCGACTTTGCAGAGGTCGATCGCCAGCAGGTTCTTGTCGACGCCGTAGGCGCAGTGGCGGATCGCCTCGGCGGTGGCGTGGCGCAGGTCAGGGGGCTCCGGCTCGCGGTCGGTACCGGCGCGGACCTCCGCCAGCCGCCGCCCAATGCGGCGGGCGGCGCCGAGCAAAAAGTGGCCGGAGCCGCAAGCGGGGTCGCAGACATTGAGATCGAGCAGCGCCCTTGCCTTCGCCTCCGGGGTGGTGGCGCGCGCCAGCGCGGCGTCGATGACCGGGTCGAGCGCGCTGGTGAGCAGCTCCTGGACGAGACCGCGGGGGGTGTAGTAGGAGCCGGTCTCCTTGCGGGAGGTGCTCTGGCTGAAGCCGAACTGGTAGCCGTCGTTCGGCCGCGGGGTGAGGGCGGGGCGGTGCTCGAGCAACCCCTCGTAGACGCTGCCCAGCTCCTCGACATCGAGATCGCGATAGTTGATGCGGCGGGTGATCCCGTCCCGCGTCACCTCGCTCAGCGCCTGGATGGCATCGAGCAGAGCGGCGTTGGTCAGCAGCGGGCGGCCGGCGGTGCGGTCGCCACTGACCGTGCCGGGCGCGGCGTCGTCGGCCACGTCGGGGCAGGAGTTGGCGCCGAACAACCCACCGCCGAGCGGCTCCAACCCGAGCGCGTGCGCCTCGTCGGGGAACCGCATGGCGTCGAAGGTGACGAGCAACCCGCGCCAAAGGTCGTCGTGGTGCGTCTCGCGGTTGCGGACGCGGCTGGCCTCCTCGCGCAGCCGCTCGATGCTGTAGTGCTTCCGGTAGCGGGTGATCGACCGCTCCCGCGCGGCGCGCCCCTCGGCGGTCTGCCCCCCGGTGGCTGGACGCGGAAACAGCAGCTGCCGCTCCTCGGCGACGAGCAGAAAGAGCACCCGGTAAATGAGCCGCAGCAGCTGGCCGTAGTAGGCGTCAACGCTTAGGGTGCCACTGGCGAGCCGCTCCCGCAGGTAGTGGTTGTCCGGGTGATTCAGCAGCCCCTGACCGAGCGCCTCGATGGCGTCCTCGACCCCGTCGCGGAGGCCGCTCAGGGCGCGGGTGCCCTCGCTGACGGCGACCCGGGTCCACCGCTCGAGCCAGGCGTTGTCGCGCTGATCGCTGGGTTGCAGCAGGCGGCTCCGGTGGAGCATCAGCCAGAAGAGGCGAAACTCGGCGAAGCTCTCCGCCTCCAGCATCCCCTCGAGGTCGAAGTCGACCCGCGAAGTGCGGTCGATCTGCCGGTTCTCGCGCAACAGCCGGAAAACGAGACCGTTGGTGACGACGCCCCAGAGGTGGTCGGCCGTGTTGAGGTACCCCTGCATCAGCGCGTGCGGGCCGCGTTGCTCGCCGCCACCGGTGCGACCCGTGCGGGCGTCGAGGTCCTGGCGGAAGGTGACGATGTGGGCTGGTGGCGCGGTCTCCGTCTCGCCGGCGCGGTGGGAGATGAGAAAACTCCGGCCACCGATCGTCTCGGCGGCGGCGACGAACCGCAGCTCGCCGTAGCCCAACTCGTAGAGGACTTGCTGCACCCAGTGGCGCGTCTCCCTGGTACCGGACCCCCCGCTGTCCCCGATCCGCTCCATCGTGCGGCGGTACGAGGCCCAGTGGACCAGGACCGCCTGCCACGCTTCGGCGATCGCCGAATCGACGCGTGTCTTCGGCGGGAGCCCGTAGTCGGCGGGTTTCAACCCGTCCAGCGTCCCGTCCAGCTTCTGGATACGGTCGAGCAGGTCGGGAGGCAACAAGCCGCCCTCGGTCCGGATCGCGGCGAACGTGAGTTGCGAGCGGCGGGTCGCCATACGGGAATCCTTCTCCACGTTCGCTCAGGCCGGCAACAAGACGAAGAGACCGAGGATATCGACGGGGAACATCGGCTCCGCCCGGAGCCGTCCGGCGCCGGTCAGCTCGGCGATGTCGCGGACGCGCCGGTGCGCTTCCAGCACCTCGCTGGCGCGCTCGTTCGCGCGGGCGTCAAGGAGAGGTCGCCAGCGCGGCTCGTCGGCCAGCACCCGGCGCAGGGTGCGCTGCCGGTGGGCGTCCTGGATATTCTCGGTCGGCACGACGTCGAGCAACCGGAGAACCTCGTCGTCCGGCAGGGGGTGGAGGGTGTCATCGTCGCCCCAGTGCCAGCCGAGCAGCATGCTCTCCTCGGCCAGCATCTCGCGCGGGCCGTCGTGGGCGGCGGCGCGGAGATGGACGCGGAGCCGGGCAACGCCGATCGTCGTCTCGATCGTCACCGC
>JBBSNJ010000296.1:0-4984 GCA_038232775.1 Thermomicrobiales bacterium | reverse complement strand
TCGGGCGCGCCGCCGGCGGCGCGGCTGCCGGCCACGCGGCGAGAGTGGGCGGCGTTGCTGCGCGAGCTGGAGGTGCGGCCGAGCAAGGGGTTGGGGCAGCACTTCCTCTATGAGCGGGGGATCATCCAGCGGTTGGTGCGGCAGGCGGGGATCGGCGGCGACGATCTCGTGCTCGAGGTCGGACCGGGGCTCGGCATCCTGACCTCGGAGCTGCTCGAGCGGGCGCGGCGGGTGATCGCGATCGAGCTCGACCGCCGACTGGCGGCCCATCTGCGGGGGCTGTTCGGGGACGACCCGCGTTTCCGACTGGTGGAGGGGAACGCGCTGGAGATCGCGACGTCTGACCTGATTCCGGCCGGGGAGCCGTTCGTCGTAGCCGCGAATCTGCCGTACGCGGTCGGTACGGCGGTGCTGCGCCGCTTGCTGGAGCAGACGCCTCGTCCGCGGCGGCTGGCCGTGATGCTTCAGGCGGAGGTGGCCGAGCGGATCGTGGCCGAGCCGCCGGCGATGAGCGTGCTCGGTGTGGCGTCGCGGTTCTACGCCGAAGGTCGGATCGCGTTCCGCGTACCGCCGGAGGTCTTTCTGCCGCCGCCAACCGTCGAGTCGGCGGTGGTGATCCTCGAGACGCGGCCGGAACCGCTGCTGCCGGCCGCGGCCCAGCCGCGCTTCTTCCGGATCGTCAACGCCGGATTCCGGCAGAAGCGGAAGCAGGTGGCGAACTCGCTGGCGGCGGAGCTGGGGCTACCGAAGGCGACGGTCGTCAACTGGTTGGCGGGGTGCGGCATCGACCCGATGCGGCGGGCGCAGACCCTCTCGGTCGAGGAGTGGGTCGCCGCAACGCGCACCGCCCCGGACGCGATCGCAGGCGGCAGGGGGACCACCACGTGATCGCACCGGCGGGGTGGATCGCGACGCGGGCTCCGGCGAAGCTGAATCTCGGTCTGGCGGTCCTCGGTCGGCGGGACGATGGCTACCACGACCTGGCGACGATCTTTCAGACAGTCGCCCTGTACGACGGGCTGGCGCTGCGCCGGGCGCCCCAGACCATCCTGGATGGGACCGATTCAGTCGGAGCAGGCGAGTGCAATTTGGCTCTGGTCGCGATCGAGCGGCTCCGCGCTCGGGCGGGGGCGGGCGAGGGAGCGGAGATTCGCCTGACCAAAGCCATCCCGATCGCGGCCGGGGTGGGGGGGGCCAGCAGCGACGCGGCGGCGGCGCTGCGGACGGGGCGGGCGCTCCTGGCGCCGGCGCTCGCCGAGCCGGCGGTGGCGGAGCGCGCGCTCGGGAGCGGGAGCGACGTGCCGTTGTTCCTCCGGGGGGGGAGGGCCCTGGGGACCGGGCGGGGGGACGTGCTGGAGGCGCTCCCCCCGCTTGCCGAGTCCTGGTTCGTGATCGTGGTGCCGGGCGTGTCGATCCCCCGGAAGACGGCAACGCTCTACGCTTCCCTCTCCGCCGCCGATCTCGGCGGCGGAGAGGCGGTCTTCGAGCAGGCCGAGCGGCTGCGGCGGGGCCGGGGGCTGGACCCCGGCTTGCTCGGGAACGCCTTCGAGCGAGCGCTCTACGGGTTGCGGCCGGAGTTGGTGGAGCTGCGGGGGGTGATTGAGCACCGCGGGCCCCCCGTCGTGGCCTTGACCGGGGCCGGGCCGAGCCACTACGCGCCGATGAACGATCCGGAGGCGGCGTCGGCCCTGGCGGCGCGCCTGCGGGAGGAGCTCGGGCGGCGGGCGGTGGTGGTCGAGGCAGCGGCCGTCGCCGGGTTGCCGGCGGTGCGTGGCTAATCCGAGGCAGCGGCTGCCGGATCGGCCGATGCCAGACTCCGGGGCCGAAATCGAAAACGCCGCCGGAAGGCCGCGCGGGCAGCGGCGACCGCTGGTCGCGCCGGAGCCGCTGGCGCGGTCGAGCCAACGGGGGAGTGCAAAGACCGAGGATCGCAATCATCAGCGTACGCTCGAGTCGAGCCGCGGTGAGGCAAGCGCGGGGCGGCGACGTCGGGCGCGGCTGGCTCGACGGCGCAACGTCGGTCGATTGCGAGACGTTCAAGGGAAGGACCGCGGTTTGACTCGGCGCTCGGCCGACTCCTAGAATCCGAGGCGGAGACGGCAAGGACGCCGATGATCGAACCAGGGACGACCGTCAATCGCCGCTACCGGCTCGACCAAGGGGTCGGAGCGGGCGGGATGGCGGTCGTTTTTCGTGGCCACGATCTGCTGCTGGGGCGCGACGTGGCGATCAAGGTGCTGCGGCCGCAGTACGCCGCCGATCCGAACGTCCGCGCCCGCTTCGAGCGCGAGGCGCAGGCAGCGGCCGGGTTCGCCCATCCGAACATCATCGACATCTACGATGTTGGGGAGGAGGATGGCGTCCCCTACATCGTGATGCAGTTCATCCGTGGGCAGACGCTGAAGGCGATCATCGAGGAGGAGGGGCCGTTCCATCCGGACGAGGTCGCCTCGCTGCTCGATCAGGTCTGCGCTGGTCTCGACTACGCCCACGAGCGGGGGTACGTCCACCGAGACGTCAAGCCGCAGAACATCCTGGTCGACGAGCGGGGGCGGGCGCAGGTGGTCGACTTCGGGATCGCGAAGGGTCTAGCCGACGCCGACCTGACCGAGATCGGCGCCGGGCTGGGGACCGTCGGCTATCTGTCGCCCGAGCAGGCGAGCGGCTTGATGGCGACCCCGGCGTCGGACGTCTACTCGGCCGCGGTCGTCGCCTTCGAGATGCTGACCGGACGGTTGCCGTTCGAAGCCGAGACGCCGGTCGGCGTGGCGCTGCGGCACGTCAATGACCCGGCGCCGGCGCCCTCGCGCCTGCGGCCGGGGCTGCCGCCGGCCGTCGATCGCCTGGTGCTGCGGGCGATGGCCAAGGATCCGACGCGGCGTTTCCCCTCGGCCGGCAGTTTCGCGCGGGAGATGGGCGACTGGCGCCGGCTTGACGGAGTCAGTGACGCGGACCTCGCGCCGACGGCGGCGGCGACCGCCGCGGTGGTGATGCCGACTGACCCCGCCGGCACGCCGCGGCCAGGTTGGCGGGAGGATCGGCCGCGGTGGTCGCCGCCGCCGACCACTGGAGGGGGACGGGGACGAGCGTCGAACGGATCGGGATCGCCGCCGCTGTGGTCGAGCGGGCAAGGAGCCCGACCTGGGGAGACAGGGGACGACGTCGGCTGCGCGACCTGGTTGACGGGGACGTTGATCCTGGTCGGGCTGGTAGCGTTGATCTGGTTCGGCTTCCGGCTGTCGCCCCGCCTGGCCGAACTGGGCGGGTCGGACGCGCCGTCGCCGGCACCAGGCGTGGGCGTCGCACCCGCGACCGACGCCGGGGGCGGTGCCGGTGCCAGCGACGACGGCCCCACGGCGGCAGCGCTGATCGAGGCAGGCGAGACGACGGCGGTCCCGCGTCCGGCAGCGACCGAGACCGCCGAGGTGCTGGTTCCCGTTCCAGAGCTGGTCGGCGTCGGGCCGGAGGAAGCCGCGGCGCGGGCGAACGCGGTCGGGTTGACCGTGGACTTCGGCGACCCGGTGCCGGCGGAGGACGTCGCGGTCGACGCGGTGGCCCGCCAAGATCCAGCGCCGGGTACCGAGGTCGCCCAGGGGAGCGTCGTCCAGGCGAGTCTCGGTACCGGCGGCGGAGCCATCGACCTGGCCGGGCTTGGGCTGGCCGGTCGGCCGTCGGAAGAGGCCGTGACCCTGCTGCGGGAGGAAGGGTTGGCCGTCGCGATCGAGGAGGTCGGCAGCGCCGATCTCCCCGAGGGACGTGTCGTCACGACGACGCCTAACGGACGGGTCACCGAAGGGGAGACGGTTCGGCTAGGTGTCAGCGTCGGCGATAAAGTCTTCTTGCCGGGCGAGTTGCAGGGCCAACCGCTGCGTCAGGCCAGGGTGCAGGTAGATGCTCTTGGTCTCCGCCTCGGGCGGGAGCTCGGCGTTTCGTCCCGGACGATCGAGAACCAGGGGGTCGACCTCGAGTCGCGGGGGATCGTCGACGGGGACGTCGTTGGCGTCAGCGGGCGGGGCGTCAATTTCAATCAATGGGTGGAGCGGGGGAGCCGGATCGATCTGGTCTACTACGATCAGACGCTCGATCGCTAGGGTGCTGCCTGCCGGCGGCAACTGGGTCCCGGCGACTCGATCAAGTTCGGCGACCTCGCTCGGGCCGAGAACGCCGCCGGGGAGGTCGAGGAGTGTTCGCGAGGTGGAAGGTTGCCGGCGCCGCCGCGGCCCGCGCCCGTCTCGGCCGGTTACTCCTGCCGTGATCGGTCGCGAGCGTGATAAGGAATCAGGCTGGTTACTGCCGCTTCCCGGAACGAAGCCCTCACCCCCGGCCCCTCTCCCGTGCGCGGGAGAGGGGAGACGTTCCCGCGTCCGGTCGACGAACGGTTCAACCGGATTCCGTATGATGGGGTAAAGCGTCGGGACTGGGCCCGGTGCCGCGACTCTCTCCGGTCGCCGGAGTGGGGCGGCAGGGAGGTTGGTCGATGGGACGGGGGCGGCGCCGGATCGGGCTCCTGTTGGTCCTGGTCGCGGTCGCGGCATCGGTGACGACGGTGCTGGTCGATGCCGCCTGGCGGGTTGAGTCGCGGCGTCCGCGGGTCGTCCTGATGGGTGCCGGCGACCAACTATCGGTCTGGGTCGCAGCCGGCGACGCCCGTCTGTTGCTCGCGAGCGGCGACGACCCGGCCGCGTTCGGCAACGCGCTGGCGCAGGTGCGGCGCGCGACGGCGCCTCGGCTCGACGTCCTGCTGGTCGCCGGCGAGGGGAGGCGCTTGCTGGCGCCGGCGGCGCTCGTCAACGAGTCCGGGGCGCGGTTGGTGGCCGCGGTCGGCCCGCTTGGGTCGTCGCCGGAAGCCGAGGCGGTCGGGGCAACGACGCTCCCGATGCTCAGCGGCTCCCGCCGATTCCGGCTCCCCGATGGCCTCAGCGTCGTGATCGAGGTCGACCAAGTCGAGGGTGCCGGGGAGGAGGCTCCCGACGACGGGAGCGGG
>JBBSNJ010000295.1:0-4992 GCA_038232775.1 Thermomicrobiales bacterium | reverse complement strand
GTGCGGCCCGCCCGCGCCGGCCCCCCCCAGCCGCCGGGGCGCGCGGGCCCGCACGTCTCGGCCGCTGGGGACGGCGGGGTTGATCTTGAGCGACAGCCCCTCGTGCTCCTCCGGCCGCTCGATCCGCTCCAGCCGCTCGAGCCGAGTCTGGCGACCGCGCGCTTCCTTCGAGCGCTGCCCCGCCTTGTACTTGCGGATGAACTCCTCGGTCCGGGCGATGAAGGCTTGCTGCTCTTCGTACTCCTGGCGGCGCCGCCCCATCCGCTCCTCCCGCAGCGGCAGGTAGCGGGCGTAGGGGGCCGGGTAGTCCTCCAGCTTGCCGAAGGCGAGGTCGAGCGTCCGGGTCGTCACCCGGTCGAGGACGTAGCGGTCGTGCGAGACGACCAAGCAGGCTCCCCGCCAAGCGCGGAGGAACCCCTCCAGCCACTCCAGCATCTCCAAGTCGAGATGGTTGGTCGGCTCGTCGAGCAGGAGCAGGTCCGGGTCGCCGAGCAGGGCCTTGGCCAGCGCCACCCGCGTCTTCTGCCCCCCGCTCAATTGAGCGACCGGGAGCCCAAACTGCCCCTCCTCGAACCCGAGACCGAGCAAAACCTCGTCCGTCCGGTGCTCGACGTCGTAGCCGCCGGCCATTTCGAACCGGGCGTGGAGGCGATCGTACTCGCTCAGCAAGCGGTCGAGCGCATCTCCATCAACGTCGCCCATCGCCGCCTCGATCGCGCGCATCCGTTCACCGGCGGCGAGCGCTTCGGCGAAGGCGAGGCGGGCCTCCTCCCGGACCGTCCGCTCGCTCTCGAAGCGGGCCTCTTGCGGCAGGTAGGTCAGCCGGGCACCCGTGGCCGGAGCGAGCGTCCCCGCGTTGGCGGTCTCGACGCCGGCCACGATCCGGAGCAAGGTCGACTTGCCGGCGCCGTTGACGCCGACCAGGGCGGCATGCTCCCGCTCGGCGAGCCGAAAGCCGACGTTCGCGAAGATCTCCTCGGCGCCGTAGGATTTGGCAAGGTCGGAGACGGTCAAGATGCTGGGAGCGGCCATGGAGCGAGCGATCCTTCGATGGCTGGGGCACGAACGGGCGACGGTCGCCAGGCGGGCCGGACGGGCTCGGTCCGTCTCGCGGACAGCGGCCGACCGGGCCGCGGCGCGGTCGGCGTGAAGTATAGCCGGGAGGCTCGATCTCCCCCGCGACGGAGCCTCGGCCCGACCGCCCGCGCTCGGCCTTGCCGTGCCGGAGAGGCGTACGTACACTTGCCGAGGACGGTCGCTCCGTCGCTTGGCAGCGGCGCCTTCCCCGCTTAGAGAGCAGACGTGAGACAGGCCCGGCGCCCATCGCCGGAACCTGAACCGCCGCCCGAGGTTGGAAACGATAGACTCCCGTGGTGCGGCTCGGCGGTCTCCGCCGGCAACGGGCGCCGGTAGGCTGGCGGAGGGGTCCCGATGACTTGGCCGGCGTCGACAGCCCGCGGACCGTCTGGGGAACTGCTGATCGGCGGCGTCTCGCTGCCGGAGCTGGCCGCCGACCACGGCACTCCCCTCTACGTCTACGACGAGGCCACGCTGCGCGGCAACGCCCGCCGCTTCCGGACCGCCTTCGGCGCGGCCTATCCCCGCTGCCGCGTCGTCTACGCCGCCAAGGCCGGGGCGCTGCCGGCGCTGCTCGCCATCCTCCACGACGAAGGACTCGGGCTCGACGTCGTCTCCGGCGGCGAGCTCTACGCCGGCCTGGTCGCCGGCGTCCCGGCCGCGGCGATGACGTTCCACGGCAACAACAAGAGCGAAGACGAGCTGCGCCAGGCGCTCGCCTCCGGTGTCGGCTTGATCGCCCTCGACAACGACCACGAGATCGAGCTCCTGACGCGGATCGCGCACGGCTCCCGCGATCCGGTGCCGGTCCTCCTCCGGCTCAACCCCGGGATCGCGGCCCACACCCACGACAAGATGCGGACCGGCGCCCTCGATTCCAAGTTCGGCTTCCCGATCGTGACCGGCGCGGCGGCACGAGCCGCCGACCGCATCGTCGCCGCCCCGGCGCTCGACCTCGTCGGCTACCACGCCCACGTCGGCTCCCAGGTCTTCGACCCGCTCCTCGTCGGGCGCACCGTGGCCGAGCTGGTCGGCTTCGCCGGCGCTGTCCGCGACCGCCTCGGCGTCGAGCCGCGGATCGTCAGCCCCGGCGGCGGCTTCGGCGTCGCCGACGATGCCTCCGGCGGCGGCGTCTCGATCGAAGCCTGGGCCGAAGCGGCTGGCTCCGCTCTCCGCCAGGCGTGCGCCGAAACCGCCCTGCCGCTGCCCGAGCTCCTCGTCGAGCCGGGTCGGGCGATCATCGGTCCGGCCGGTGTGGCACTCTATCGAGTCGGCTCCCGGAAGGAGATCCCTGGTGTGCGGACCTACGTCTCGGTCGACGGCGGGATGGCCGACAACATCCGTCCCGCCCTCTACGGCGCCCGCTACGGTGCCTCCCTCGCCAACCGGCGAGGCGGCGGCGCCACCGAACGGGTCACGATCGCGGGCAAGTACTGCGAATCGGGCGATGTCCTGATCGACGCGATCGATCTCCCCCGACTGGAGGCAGGCGATCTCCTGGCGGTGCCGATGGCCGGCGCCTACTGCTTGGCGATGGCCAGCAACTACAACCAGGCGCCGCGCCCGGCGGCGGTCTTGGTGACGGCGGGCGCGGTCCGGCCGATTCGGCGCCGCGAGACCTACGCCGACCTGCTGGCGGCAGACCTCCCCCCCGTGATGATCGAGTCGAACCCTTCGCCGGGTGGAGCGGAATGACCAAGCAAGGCACCGCGGCGGGCGCTTGCGTCAGCCCACGGGGTCGTAGTAGCGTTCCGGCGTCCCGCCGCGGAACCCACAACCGGTGCTCTCGGGGCCGCGGCCGAACCGTCTCAACGGTTCGAGCGAGCGAGGAGCGACCAACCTCCAGCAACCCGGACCCTCACCGGAGGATGCGGCGGCACTCGGTACGGCGGGGGAGCGACGGCCCGTGACCCGAAACCGAATCCGAGACCGCGGCTGCGCCGGCGATCACCATCTCTGGCGGCCACCGCTGGCGGGAGCCGGCGGCGAACGGAGGCGGTCGACCAAGGGACAGCGCCCTGGTGCGACGGGCGGAGACAACGAGGCGCCGCGACAGGAGCGGCCGCCGGTGGCCGAGGGATTGACCTCGACGGGAGGTCGAGCTCGAGCGGGGCGAGAAGCGGGGCGGCGGGCGGGGCGACGAGGCGCGGCGACGCCGGAACGCCGGGCGGCGGAGATGGGGCCGACCGCCGGGGGATCGGGGCCGATGAACGACCGGGGGGACAGCGAGTTGGGGGACGAAGGGACCAGCGTCGGCACGGCCGACGCCGACGAAGCGGCAGGCGGGACGCTTGCCCTGGAAGCGCTCCTGGAAGCGATGCCGACGGCGGACGGGGACCGCAACGGTCTCGACGCGCTCCATCAACGATTGGCCGCCTTGAACTCGGTGCTCGGGACCGCCGCCGTCGCCGGGCCCCTGACCGGGACCGGGGCGGAAGAGGCGGCCGAGATCGAGGAGGAAGCGGGGCCGGTCGGTCTCGACCTCCAAAGCGTCAACTACGACATCGGCGCGACCAACCTCGACGACCCCGTCCGGATGTACTTGCGCGAGATCGGGCGGGTGCCCCTGCTGACCGGCGGCCGCGAGGTCGAGCTGGCGATGGCGATGGAGCGCGGCGAATACCTGATTCTGAAGCGGACCCAACTGCGCGACGACTTCGGCTCCGAGCCTGACGCCGGCGTCCTTGGCCGCGCCATCTACCACGCCTTCCGAGAGAAATGGCACCACGTCGCCGAGCTCTACGCCGAGATCGACGGTCGCCTCCGCCCTCCCCCAAAGACCCTCTGCTTGAAACGCGTCCTCCCGATCACCCAAATCCCGGGCGGCGCCATCGCCACCGCCTGCGAGCGCCTGACGATGACCCCGGAGGAGCTGGAGGAATCGCTGCGGCTGCGGGCCGTCGAGTGGGATCTGCTCCCGTTCGGCATCCAGAACCTGCTCCGCGATACCGAGGCCTGGCCGGAGGACGCCGAAGTCGACCGTATCTTCCGGGAACAGGTGCCCCGCCTCCGTCGTCGCTGGGACGATCAGATCGAGGCCGGCACTCGGGCCAAGGTGGCGCTGACCGAGGCGAACCTGCGCCTCGTCGTCTCGGTCGCCAAGAAGTACGTCGGCCGCGGCATGTCGATGCTCGACCTGAT
Source organism: Thermomicrobiales bacterium (assembly GCA_038232775.1). Classification (GTDB taxonomy): domain Bacteria; phylum Chloroflexota; class Chloroflexia; order Thermomicrobiales; family UBA6265; genus JBBSNJ01. The sequence goes on along the minus strand of JBBSNJ010000295.1, from coordinate 774 downwards.
CCAGGAGGGGAACCTCGGGCTGATCCGGGCGGTCGAAAAGTTCCAGCACCACAAGGGGTTCAAGTTCAGCACCTACGCCACCTGGTGGATCCGGCAGGCGATCACTCGCGCCATCGCCGACCAGGCGCGGACGATCCGGATCCCGGTCCACATGGTCGAGACGATCAATCGCCTGATCCGCACCTCCCGCAAGCTCCAGCAGGAGCTCGGACGGGAGCCGACCTCGGAGGAGATCGGGGTCGAGCTCCAGCTCGAACCGGACCGGGTCCGCGAGATCCTCAAGATTTCTCAGGAGCCGGTCTCGCTCGAGATGCCGATCGGCGAGGAAGAGGACAGCAACCTCGGCGACTTCATCGAGGACCACAAGATCCTGGCCCCGGCCGACGCCGCCTCCCGCCAGATGCTCAAGGAGCAGATGGACGACGTGCTCGGCACCCTCTCCGACCGAGAGCGGCAGGTGCTGGCGATGCGCTTCGGGCTCGAAGACGGCCGGGCCCGCACCCTCGAAGAGGTCGGCCGCGAGTTCGGCGTCACCCGCGAGCGGATCCGCCAGATCGAAGCCAAGGCCCTCCGCAAGCTCCGCCACCCCAGCCGCTCAAAGAAGCTCAAGGACTATCTCGACTGTCGGAGTGTCGGAGTGGGTAGTGGGTAGTGAGGGGGGCGACTAGTGGCCTGTCAGGTCTCAAACGTTGGGTAGAGGCGCTTGAGCTTGATCCGGGCGTCGGCGGTGGTGAACTGCCAGTCGACCGTCGCCCCCGCCGCGTTGCGGCGCGC
>JBBSNJ010000294.1:0-4995 GCA_038232775.1 Thermomicrobiales bacterium | reverse complement strand
TGCTGAAGGAGATGGCACCCGACGAGCGCCCCCGCGAGCGGCTCAAGCTGCGCGGACCGCACTCCCTGAGCGACGGCGACCTGATCGCCATCATCCTCAACACCGGCCTCAAGGGCGAGACCGTCACCGCGGTCGCCCAGCGCCTGATCGCCCAGCACGGCGGACTGCGCGGCTTGCAGCGGCTTGACGTCGCCGAGCTCGCCCAGATCCGGGGCTTGGGCGACGCCAAGGCGGTCAAGCTCAAGGCGGCGCTCGAGTTGGGGCGGCGGCTGGCGATCCTCAGCCCCGAGGATCGCCCCCAGATAACCTCCCCCGACGACGTCGCCAACCTGCTCTTGATCGAGATGGCCGCCCTCGAGCAGGAGCAATTGCGGGTCGTCCTGCTCGACACCAAGCACCGAGTCGTCGCGATCCGCACCGTCTACCAGGGGAGCGTCAACCAGGCCCAGGTCCGCGTCGCCGAGGTCTTCCGCGACGCCGTCCGCCACAACGCCCCCGCCCTCGTCGCCGTCCACAACCACCCCTCCGGCGACCCCACCCCCTCCGCCGCCGACGTCGCCCTCACCGCCGAGCTCGCCCGCGCTGGGAGTCTCCTCGACGTCGAGCTGCTCGACCACCTCGTCATCGGCCAGGGCCGTTGGGTCTCGCTGCGCCGCCTCGGCCTTGGCTTCCCGGCGGCGTGATGCGGAACCCGGTTGAGCGATTTCAGGCGCCCGCCGAAACGTCGGCTCGGCCGCGATTAGTTTAAGGGTGAGGGGCTGAGGGGGGGAGGGCCGTTCTCCCCCTCGCCCGTGCCCGAAACGGGGGAAAGGGGCCGGGGTGGTGAGGGCCGTTCGCTCACCTCCCCGCCCGTTCCAAATCGAGCCAGGCAAGCTCCTCCGGAGTGAGTTCAATCTCGCTCGCTGCCAGGTTCGCCGCGAACTCCTCGCCGCTCTCGCTCCCTACCAGGGCGAACAGGTCGAGCGGCTGGCTCAGGGCGTAGGCGAGCGCCACCTGGGGGACGGTCAGCCCCCGCTCGGTGGCCAGTCGTTGGGCGCGATCGAGCCGCTCGTAGTTCGCCTCGGTCCCGTACACCCGGCGCGTCCGCTCCGCCTCCGGGCTGGACATCGACGCCGCGTTCTCCCGGCTCCAGCGGCCGGAGAGGAAGCCGCCCGCCAGGCTCGACCAGGTGAAGAGCGGCATCTGCTCGCGCTGATACCAGGCCCGGGCCGCCGCCCCACCAGGGCCGGCGATCGAGACGCAACCCGGCCAGGGCGGCTCCGCCTGCTCCGCCAGGCTGAAGCCCGGGCTGCTGGCGACGAACGGGGTCAGACCGCGGGCGCGGGCGTAGGCGTTCGCCTCCTCGATCCGCCCGTAGGTCCAGTTCGAGCCGCCGTAGGCCCGGACCTTGCCCGCCCGCCGGTGTCCGTCCAGCGCCTCCACGATCGGCCCGACCGGGACGTCCGGGTCGTCGCGGTGGAGCAGGTAGAGGTCGATCGTCTCCAGCCCGAGCTCGGCCAGCGACCGTTCGAGGTCGGCCGCGATGTCGGCCGGAGTCACCCGCCGCCGCTCCGGCCCGTGGTGGGCGCCCTTGCCAATCAGGACGACCCGGTCGCGTAGGCCGCGCTCGCGCAGCCAGCGTCCGACTGTTGCCTCGTTGCCGTGGCCGTAGTGGCGGGCGGTGTCGAAGGTGGTGCAGCCTAGCTCGAAGACGCGGTCGAACAGGGCGAAGCTGCCGGGCCGATCGTCCTCCCGGACCATGATCGTCCCCTGGACCAGCCGCGACACCGGCTTACCGACGCCCAGAATCTCCCCGTACTCCACGCCGCCCCCCTACTCCCCCGGATAGCGGAGCCCCCACTCGGCCCGCACCCGGTCCAGCGTCTCGATCACGGCCACGCTCTCGTCGAGCGGCATCACTGCGCTCTCGATCTGACCAGAACGTAGGCAGCGCCCCACCTCGGCGGCCTCGTAGTTGTAGCCGTTTCCGTCGAACGGCGCCTCGATCGTCGTCGCCTCTTGCCCCGCCGGTGAGACGGTGAAGCGGGTCCCCTTCCACCAGAGCGGGTGGAGCGTGACCGAGCCGGAGTCGCCGACGATCGTCGCCTGCTGCGGGGTGGCGGTGGTGATCGCCGCCGTCAAGTGGGCGAAGCGGCCCCCGCCGTACCCGAACAGCAGCGCCGCCCGCTCGTCGATGCCGGTCGGCCCCAGCTCGACGAGTGAGCGGATCTCCGCCGGCGGTCCGAACAGCATCGAGGCGAGCGAGACGAGATAGGAGCCGACGTCGAGCAGGGCGCCGCCGCCCAAGTCCGGGGCGAACAAGCGGTGCTCGGGGTCGAACGGCTTGCGGAACCCGAAGTCGGCCGTCAACAATTGGGGCTCCCCGATCGCCCCCGCCTCGACCAGACCCCGCGCCCGCGCCATCGCCGGCAGAAACCGGCTCCACATCGCCTCCATCAGGAAGAGCCCGCGCCCTCGGGCGAGCCGCACCAGGTCGCGCGCCTGCCCCGCGTTGAGCGTGAACGGCTTCTCGCAGAGGACGGCTTTGCCCGCCACTAGGCAGAGGCGGGCGTGGGGGTGGTGCAGCGGGTGCGGCGTCGCCACGTAGACGACGTCGACGCCGGGGTCGGCCGCCAGCGCTTCGTAGTTGCCGTGCGCCCGAGCCGCCCCGTAGCGCTCCGCGAAGGCTGTGGCCGACGCCGTCGCCCGCGACCCGACCGCCGCCAGCTCGGCGTCCGGCAGGGCCGTCAGCCCCTCGGCGAAGACCGCCGCGATCCGCCCCGTTCCCAGGATGCCCCACCGAACCGTCTCCACCGCCGCCCTCCGCCCGCCCAGCCACGCCCCGCGGACCGACGCTCCCCGGGTCGCCGGGACCGACGCGGCCCCACCTCCCACCTACCAGGTGGCGCTGGCGCCGTCAAGCCGCAGGGGCAGCTCGGCGCCAGCGCCGGGTTTTGCCCCTCGACCGGGTACCCCGCAGGCGATCCCGTGGGGAGCGTGCGGCGCTGCCGACCAGTTCTCCCTCCGCCGAGCCCCCTCCAACTCTCCCGACCACCGACCCGAGCCCGACCACCCCGAGGCCGATCGCCGCTGGCCCCGACGACGGCAGCGACCGGCGATCTCGGTCAAGCATCGCGACCCGGCTCCGCCTCCGCCGCGCGCCGGAAGCGGGGCTGGCAGCCGGCCCCGGATGGCGCTGGAGGAGCTCGCCTCGAACGGCGTCGCAGGGGCGGGGCCCGGCGGCAGACCGCGAGAACCGCCGCGACCGAGCCGGCGGGACGGGCGCCGTCGCGGCCAGACCGCCCAGAACGGGCCGCACCGACCCGTTCTCCGGCCCCCTCCGCCAGGGTTCGCCACCAGAGCCCAGGTTCGAGTCCTTCGACGCGGCGACGTTCGCGCTCCCGGACCCCTGCCGCGCTCTTGCACCGAAAGCGCCAGCGAGCACCGCTTGACGCCCCTCCCCGCCGCCCCGATCATCTGCGGCCCAGACGTCCGCGGCAACCCCCGGCACGGAAGGAGTTCCTATGCCGTTCGTCGTCGAGCACCCGCGCCAACCGACCGAAGACTCGCGGGGCGAGCGCCCCATCCTCTCCGGCCGCGCCACCGAGCGGCAGCCCGTCGACGACCTCACGAGCCGCTTCGCCGGCCCCGTGGGGGGTCACTCCACCCAGAACGTCCGCGACCTCGCCGAGACAGTCACGATCAATCCCCACCGCGGAAGGCCGCTCGTCTTTCGCCGCGGAGAGGCCCGCTCCCGGCGCGACGTCGGGAGCGCCGATGTCCGCGGCTTGGGCACCTGGGCGACGAACCCCATGCCCCTCGCTGACGCCGCCGGGGCCGACGCCGGCGCCGTCGCCGACACGCTGCCCAGGAACGGCGTCCAGGGTCGCTTTACCGGCCACCTCGTCGCCGTCCTCGAACCGGCCGCCTCCTCCGGTATCTCCGGCGTCGCGCTCGTCCAGCGGCTGCGCCAGGCCGAGGAGGATGGCCGATGACGCCGCCGGCCCCGGTGGCACCGGGGGACAACGCCGTCGTCGAGGCCGATCTCCTCCTCCGCGGCGGCCACGTCGTCGACCCCGCCAGCGGCCTCGATGGCCCGGCCGACGTCGCGATCAGCGGCGGCCGGATCGCGGCCGTCGGCCCGGACCTTCCGGCTGGCGGCGTCGGCCGAGTGCTCGATGTCGCCGGCCTCTACGTCGCCCCCGGCTTGATCGACCTCCACGCCCACGTCTTCCCCGGCCACCGCCGCTCCTCGCTCTCGCTCGACCCCCACCTCCAGACCTTCGCCTCGGGCGTGACGACCGTCGTCGACGCCGGCACCGCCGGCTGGCGCGACCTGGCCGACTTCAAGGCCGAGGTGATCGACCAGGCGACGATCCGCGTGCTCGCCTTCGTCAACATCGTCGGCTCCGGCATGCTCGGCGAGTGGGAGCACGACACCGCCGAGATGAACCCCGAGCTGGCCGCCGCCGCTGCCGGGGCCTTCGCCGACGTCGTCGTCGGGATCAAGACCGCCCACTACTGGGCCAACCGACCTTTCGACGCCGCCCACCCCCCGTGGGCCGCCGTCGACGCCGCGCTTGCGGCCGGCGCCCTCTGCGGCCTGCCGGTGATGGTCGACTTCTGGCCCGCCCCCGAGCGCCCGTACCCGGGACTGATCCTGGAAAAGCTGCGGCCGGGCGACATCCACACCCACGTCTTCGCCCAGCAGTTCTCGATCATCGATGCCGCCGGCAAGCTCCACGATGACCTCCCGCGGGCACGAGAGCGGGGCGTCGTCTTCGACGTCGGCCACGGCGCCGCCAGCTTCTGGTTCCGCAACGCCCTCCCCGCCATCGAGCAGGGCTTCTTCCCCGACTCGATCTCGACCGACCTCCACACCCGGAACGTCAACGGCCCCGTCTTCGACCTGCTGACGACGATGAACAAGGTCCTCGCTGCCGGCGTCCCCCTGGCCGGCGTCGTCGAGCGGGCGACCGCGGCGCCGGCTCGCCAGATCGGCCGGCCGGAGCTGGG
>JBBSNJ010000293.1:0-5011 GCA_038232775.1 Thermomicrobiales bacterium | reverse complement strand
CGACTTCACCTCGTTCCTCGATCAGGTGGCCGCCCTCCCCACGGGGAGCCTGGCCGGCGGCAAGCGCCGCGTCGTCGCCTACCACGACTCCTGCCAGGGGCTAAACGCGCTCGGGCTGCGGCGGGAGCCGCGGCGGCTGCTGGGCGACGTCCTCGGCTGCGAGGTCCGCGATCTGGCCGAGCCGACCCTCTGCTGCGGCTTCGGCGGCTCCTTCTCGTTCGAGTACCCGGAGGTCGCCGCCCGCTTACTGCGGCGCAAGCTGGACGACGCCCAGGAGACGGGCGCGCCGGAGCTGGTGACCGACAACCAGGGCTGCATCCTCCACCTCCGCGGCGGCTGCGACGCCGCGGGCCGGCCGCTCCGCGTCCTCCATCTGGCCGAGCTGGTCGCCGACCGGCTCCGCGCCCTCGCCCAGGACGCGGGGTGAGCCGGGGTGATCGTCCGCGCCTCCCCTCCCGCGGCGCCCCGCCGCCGATGGTGCCCGTGCCGCGGCTCCTCCTCTTCGACCTCGACGACACCCTCTGCGACTACGCCACCGCCCGCGCCCTCCGGCTGCGGATCGCCTTCGGCCTCGACGGCGTCGAGCGCGACTTCGACCGGATGATCGCCGACTCGCTGGCCGTCCAACCCCACGGCGCGGACCACTTCCCCGACCTCTTCCGGCGGCACGGCGGCGTCGATCCGGTGGCCGCGGCGAGGGCGATGCGGTGGTACCGGGAGAACCGATTCCACGGGCTCGAGCTCTTCGCCGACGCCGCCGCCGCGCTGTCGCGGCTGCGGCGGGTGCGCCTCGAGACTGACGCCCTGCTCGAGCGCCGGATCGGGATCGTGACCAACGGACCGGCCGAGGTGCAGCGAGCCAAGCTCAAGCTGTTGGGCGTGCTCGATCTGGTCGACTTCGTCGTCATCTCGGGCGAGCTCGGGGCCTGGAAACCGGAGCCGGCGATCTTCGCCGAGGCGCTCCGGCTCGGCGGGGCGATCGCCGCCGAGGGGGTCTTCGTCGGCGACTCCCCAGAGCACGACATCGCCGGCGCCCGCGCCGCCGGTCTCCGCGCCGTCTGGATGAACCGGACGGGTGCGGCCTGGCCGGCGGCAGCCGTCAGGCCCGACGCCGAGGTGCGGGGCCTCGCCGAGGTCGTCGCGCTGCTCGGCGGAGTGGCGACCCCCGATCTGCCAGAACCGCCTTGACCAGACCCCTGTCAGTTCCGCTCGCGACAGCGACGACCTCCCCGGCCCTCGGCGGAGGGGAATCAGACGGCCGGACGTTTCGGGCTGGTCGACGTCAAGCAGGAGTACTCTGGCAGCGATGACCCATCACCTACCGGACCCGGACCAACCGACCGCTTCGACCTCCGGCGGGGAGGACCGGCGGACTCAACTCGGCCACCTCGCGGCGTCCCAGCGGCGGTTCGACCGGCGGTCGGTCGTCAGCGGCGCCGCTGCCGCCGCCGCGATGCTGGGCAGCGGCCAAGCGCCTGCCCGCCCCTCCCCGGCTCGAGCCGGACAAGCAGAGGCGACGCCCGTCCCCGATCAAGCGGAGCCGCTGATCACGGTCGTCCGCGAGCCGCGGCCGCGCGAGGAGGGGACGCCGCGTCCGGGCGGTCGCCTCCGCTTGCTACGATCGCCCTTCCCGACCGGAGATTTTCACCCCGCCGCCTTTCGGCAGGACTACCAGGTCGCGGTCAGCTACCTCGACCCGCTGCTCCGGCCCGACCCGATCACCCTCACTCCGACCCCTTGGCTCGCCGAGAGCTGGGTCTGGGGCGACGACGGTCGGTCGCTCCGCTTCCGGCTCCGCCCGAGCCTCCGCTGGCACGACGGCTCGCCGCTGACCGCCGCCGACGTCGCCTTCTCCTTCACCGTCTACCGGGACGACGTCGAGAGCGCGGTCCGCAACTTCTTCGCTGGGATGACCGAGATCGAGGCCCTGGACGACCTCACCCTGCGGGTCACCCTCGCCGAGCCGGACGGCGGTTGGCTGTTCAACGCCGCCACCCAGTTGGTCTTCCAGCGCGCCCAATACCTCGACCACTGGACCGCCCGGCCGCTCGGCGAGCGAACCCTCGCCGACTACGACTGGAAGGAGAACCCACCGCTCGGCAGCGGGCCGTGGCGCCTGACCGGCTGGGACGACGCCTCGGTGGAGTTCGAGCGGTGGGAGCAGTATTGGGCGGGAGCACCCCACTTCGAACGGCTCACGATCGGCTGGCGACCGACGCCGGCCGACCGCCTCCGAGCCTGGGAGGAGGGCGACAACGACGCCGTCTGGCCGATCCGCCCAGCCGAGGTGGCACGGTTGAGCGAGCGCCGCGGCCGGCTCTTCGCCGTCGACGCCGCCTCGGTCATGTTCGCCGCCTTCAACTTCGACAACCCGGAGCGAGCCGCGCCCGACCTCTTCGCGGACGTCCAGGTCCGGCGGGCGCTCTCGCTCGCCATCGACCGGCCGCGCTACGCGCGCCAAGTGTTCGACGGCTTCATCGCGGAGAACGCGGCCGGGACGGTCGCCCAACCGTGGGCCCGCGACTTGACCCTCAGTACCGCGCCCCGCAACCCCCGTCAGGCGCGGCGTTTGCTGGCCGAGGCCGGCTGGGAAGACCGAGACGACGACGATCTCCTCGAGAATCCAGACGGCGTCCCGTTCGCGATCACCGCCATCTTCCTGGCCGATGGCCGCCCCGAGCTGGCGCGGGTGCTGACCAGCGCCGCCGTTGACCTGGCGGTGATCGGGGTCGAGCTCACGGTCGAACCGCTCCCCGAACCGGAGTTCAGTGATCGCTGGCGGCAGGGCCGCGACTACGATCTGATCGCGTTCGCCTACGACCTCTATCCTGGCTTCACGGACTTCGACCTCTACGGCAGCGCCTGGGACATCCGGATCAACCGCCAGGGCTGGAACCCCGGCGGCTACGCGAACACGGTCGTCGACGCCTCGATCGCCGACGCCCTCGTCGCCGTCGACCTCGACGACCAGCGCGCGGCCCTCGTCCGCCTCCAGCAGGCGGTGGAGGGAGACCTCTTCGCGCTCTGGCTCGGCTTCCCGCAGGCGTTGGTACTGCTCGGCGAGGACGTGCGCGGTTTCGAACCGAACAAGCTCTGGCAGACCGCTGACACCCGGCTGTGGTGGCGGGCGCCAGAAGACTGATCCGAACGCCAGGTGAATTGCGGTGTTTGCGGCGCCGGCCCGCACCCCCCACCCCCTCTCCCGCTGCGGCAGGAGAGGGGGAGACGACGCCCCGGTGAGCAGCCGAAGCTGGTGTGACCGACCGCCGAGCCGTTGGGCCCCCCGATGAAGCAACCGCGACGGCTCCCGCGAGGCACTCGACTCCCCCGCTATCGGGCAGGAGAGCGGGAGCGATGACTTCGCCGCATTCCGGGCCTCATGCGAACCTTCGGTCAAACTGTTCCATTGCTGGAAGCTCGACGGGCTCCCCTCTCCCGCCCACGGGAGAGGGGTCGGGGCTGATGGCGGCTCTCCGGGTCGCCGAAGTCATGACCCGAAGATCGTATCAATCGATGGAATCCAGTTGATCTATTGTTGATCGCACGCGGCAACTGCTCCCCTCTCCTGCCGCAGCGGGAGAGGGGCTGGGGGTGAGGGCCGCAAAGCGGTCACCGCTCGTCGCCGCGCCGGCCTCCCCGCCTACGGCTTGAGCACCACCTTGATGCAGCCGTCCTCCTTGTCGCGGAAGGTCTGGTACATCTTCGGCGCCTCGTCGAGCCCGACGCGGTGGGTGACGACGAACGAGGGGTCGATCTCGCCGCGCTCGATCCGGTCCAGCAGCGGCTGCAGATATCGCTGGACGTGGGTTTGCCCCGTCTTGATCGTCAGCCCGCGGTTCATCACCGCGCCCATCGGCACCTTGTCGACGAAGCCGCCGTAGACGCCGGGGATCGAGACGGTACCGCCCTTGCGACAGGCTTGGATCGCCTCGCGCAGGACGTAGGCGCGGTCGCTCTCCAAGCGGAGCGCTTGCTCCACCCGGTCGTAGGCGTACGCCAGCCCCTTCCCGTGCGCTTCCAGCCCGACCGCGTCGATCGTGGCGTCCGGGCCGCGGCCCCCGGTCCGGGCCTTGAGCTCGTCGACCACGTCGTCGACCTCGGAGTAGTCGATCACCTCGGCCCCACCCTGCGCCTGGGCCATCCTCAGCCGCTCCGGGACTCGGTCGATCGCGATCACCCGCTCGGCCCCGAGCAGATAGGCGCTCTTGATCGCGAACTGACCGACCGGGCCGCAACCCCAGATCGCCACCACGTCCCCCGGTTGGATGTCGCAGTGCTCGGCCGCCATCCAACCGGTCGGGAAGATGTCGCTCAGGAAGAGGACCTGCTCGTCGGTCAGGCCGTCGGGCACCTTGATCGGCCCGACATCGGCGAACGGCACGCGAGCGTACTCTGCCTGCCCCCCGGCGTAACCACCCACCAGATGGGAATAGCCGAAGAGGCCGGCGGGGGAGTAGCCCCAGAGCTTCTCGGCCATCCAGGCGTTCGGGTTGGAGTTGTCGCAGAGCGACCAGAGCCCGCGCCGGCAGTAGAAGCAGGCCCCGCAGGAGATCGGGAAGGGCACCACCACTCGATCGCCGACCTTCAGGTTGGCGACCCCAGAGCCGACCTCGACCACCTCGCCCATGAACTCGTGGCCGAGGATGTCGCCCGCTTCCATGGTGGGGATGTAGCCGTCGTAGAGGTGCAGGTCCGAACCGCAGATGGCGGTGGAGGTGACGCGGACGAGGGCGTCGCGGGCATTCAGGATCTTGGGATCGGGGACGGTATCGACGCGGACGTCGTCGCTGCCGGGCCAGCAGAGGGCTCTCATGGGATCCTCAGGCTCCGGTGGGGTGGCCCTCGACCGTCGGCACCTCTCCCGCCTCCATCATCCGCTTGAAGCGGCGCAGGACGTCGTGCACCTGGCGGTCTGTGTTCTCCCCCCACACCCTGGCGACGGCCGAGCCGAGCTTTCCGCCGGGCGGGAGCCACCCCATGGAGACGCGCACCTCGGTGCCGTCGCCGCCGG
>JBBSNJ010000292.1:0-5011 GCA_038232775.1 Thermomicrobiales bacterium | reverse complement strand
GTCGGCGAAGCGGGCGGTCAGACCGAGCATGCGGGGCTTGTTGGCGCCGATCAGGATCGGGGGGCCGCCGTCCCCACCCCGCGGCCCGCGGGGGTAATTGACCGCGCCGCGCGCCTGGTAGTAGCGCCCCTCGAAGCTCGCCTCGCCCTCCCTGAGCAGGGGGGAGATGATCTGGAGGGCCTCCTCGAAGCGGTCGACACGGTGGTCGAAGGGGAAGCCGTAGCGCTCGTACTCCGGCCGGTGCCAGCCGCACCCCAAGCCGAGGACGAAGCGGCCGCCGGAGATCGAGTCGACGCTCTCGGCCATCTTGGCGATCGAGCCGGGGTTGTGGAACCCGGTGCAGGCGACCAGGGCGCCGATCGTCACCTCGGGCACGGCGACGGCGAGCGCGGCGAGCATCGTCCAGCACTCCCAGACGCCGCGCGGCCGGTCTCCCTCCCGCTCGAGTTGGAGGATGAAGTGGTCCGGCAGCCAGAGCGCCTCGAACCCGACTTCGACCGCGTGCCGGGCCAGCGCCAGGATCTCGGGGAAGCCGTCGACCGGGGAGTTGTTGGCGTAGGCGTCCTGGTCGGCGACCGGGAGCATGACGCCGAGCGTCATCGGCCGCCGGCCGGTGAAGAAGCGGCCCTGCTGGACGGCCGGGGTGGGGGACGGGGTGCTCTGGGTGGGGTTGGCGGTTCCGTCCATCGATCGGCTCCTCTTCCACGGCGTCGCTCGATCCGTCTGGGGGGCGGGTGTTCCCGATCAGGATGCTCACCGGGTCGACCGGTCCTTCAGCGGTCGTCGGCGGGCAGGCTTCGCCGCTCATCCTGCCAGAGTCGGCCGCTTTGCGCTCGACGATCCTCCGATCCTGCAGGGGGCGACGACCGACGCTCGCGGCGCTGGAGGCGGGAGGGACGTTGATCGCCGCCGCCGCTCGAGTCGATGGCGTTTCGGGACCGGCCGCCGCCGCCGGGCGGGGCGGTCGTCGATCAGCGGACGAGGAACCCCGGCGCCGTCGGGTCGTCCGGATCGAGCAGGAACTGGTGGAGCCCGGTGACGAACCCCCGGCCCGCGATCTCCGTCTCGACGGCGGGGTGGGGGCCGACGCGGGTCTCGGCCAGGACGCGGCCGGTGAAGCGGGTGCCGATCACGCTCTGGTGGACGTAGGGCTGCCCGAGCTCGACCCCGCCCGCGGCGTAGAGGACCGCCAGCTTGGCCGAGGTGCCGGTGCCGCACGGCGAGCGATCGACGGCGCCGTCGGCGTAGACGGTGATGTTCCGGCCATCGGCGCCCGGCTCCCCCGCCGGCGAGGATATGATCGTGCCGTAAACGCCCCGCAACTCAGGCTCGTCGGGGTGGACGGGGTCGAGCGCGGCCCCGACCGCCCGCTTGACCTCCATCCCGAGCCGGACCAGCTCGCCGACCCGCTCCGGCGCCACCGGCAGCCCGAGATCGGCCGCCGCCACCAGGGCGTACCAGGCGCCGCCGAAGGCGACGTCGACCGCGATGGTGCCGACCGAGGTCTCGATCGGCAGTCCTTCGGCCAAGCGGAAGGCGGGGACGTTGCGGAAGGCGACGGCCGTCACCCGGTCGCCCTCGATCGTGGCCCGCGCTCGGATCAGCCCGGCCGGCGTGTCGTAGGCGACGGTGGTCTCCGGTTCGCGCCGGGGTAGGCGGCCCGTCTCCAGCAGCGCGGTCGTCAGCGCGATCACCCCGTGGCCGCACATCGTGCTGTACCCCTCGTTGGTGAGGAAAATGACGCCGTAGTCGGCACCGGGCGTGACCGGCGGCGTCAGGACGGCGCCGTACATGTCGGCGTGGCCGCGCGGCTCGAACAGGAGCAGGCGGCGCAGGTCGTCGTGGTGGGCGGCGAGGTGGCGGCGGCGGTCGAGGATGGTGGTGCCCGGCAGGTGGGGCAGACCGGAGGTGACGATCCGGAGCGGCTCGCCGGCGGCGTGGGCGTCGATGGTGGAGACGACGCGGTCGAGGCGCATCGGGGCAGCTCCTATTGGCTCGGGTGTGGTCGCCGCGCAAGGACGTCGATGGTACTGGACGACGATGGATTCGTGCCCAGAGCGATCGTCGGCCGCGGTGCCGCGCGCCGATCCTTCCCCAAGCCGAAGCGACGATCCCGGCGGTTGCCGGCTGACGACGGACGCAGATGAGCCGTCGCCGGTTTGCTCCCCTGTCCCCCGGTCCCGCGGGGCACCCCACCCAGGGAGGGGCAGGGGATGCCCATTGATACCGGAGCCCGTCGAACCCCTTGCCCGCGGTGCGCCAGAGCGTTGAGATCGGGAGCGAGAGTGCCCGCCCGCTAGGACTCGACTTCAAAATGGGTAGTCTGCGCGGATGCGAGATCGGGAACTGATAATCGCGCACTAGAGGTGCTGGACCTCCACCTCCCTTCACAGCGGGCGCGGACGGGCTGTCCGCCGAAGGACCACCGAATGGTCGTGGAGGGCCTGATACGGCGATCAGCTCTAGCGGCACGGCCCGTGGCAGAGCGTGGGCGGGCGCTCCCTGCGCTGGTGGTTGGCCGGGATCTGGGACCGAGATCCGGCGGCGCTCCAGGGTGGGGCCGATGTGCGTAGTGACCTAGACTGGACGCTCCTCTTCCGTGACGGCATCACCATCCGCGCCCACCTGCATCTAGGGGGGGGCAAAACGGGGGCGGGGACCGAGCGCTTTGCTGCTCCCGCGTTGGCTGGGGTACCGCACAGCGCCTACGCTCCGAGCGCGGCAGTAGTCCCGTCGCCCGTGTTCTAACGATCGCCCAGTGGAATGGCGCTCGGCAGCTGGCGGCGCTGCTGAAGCAGGGTGCCGTGGCGCGGACCGGGTGGCTGCTACCCACGGCTGCGCCCGGGTCCCGTGGCAGGTGACAAGGGCTAAACGTGACCCCAGTTCGCGGCTGCCCCAATACGGCGCGATCAGGACCTTGATCCCGCGCTTGCGCACCGCGGTGGCGGGAGGGGTGCGCCTTTGAACGCGTAGCCTACCGCGAGCACAACCGGGTCGAACGCACCATCAACCGGCACAAGCAACACCGCGCCGTGGTCATGCGTTGGGAGAAGCGGGAGGAGTCATGAGATGCCTTCCCTCCCCTCGCCGTCATCCTGCTCCGGCTGCCCGAAAACACGCCCGGGTCAGCACGGCCCGTCCGCGGACCGTCTTACGTCCTGCTGGAGGCATCGAGACCTGGGAACACCAGGCCGAAACCGACCAAGACCGCGCCGCCGGCGGCGCTCACGATGGACACCATGAGCCCCCGACCGGCGCGGACCTCGGCTGCGAGGCCGACTGCCCCGTTGTATCGGTTGATCTGGAGGATGTCGAAGAGGCCCACGAGCACCAAGGACGCGAGCAGCATTAGCATCAGCAAAGTGGGCCACCTTCCGCGCCCTCGGCCCGTCAAGATCGCGACCGAGGCGATGGCGACGACCCCGAGGGACAGGAAGGGGGCGATGATGGGGGTCGTCGGGACCAACGAGGCGACCGGGCTCTCGGACCCGCGGATAGCCAAGCCCCCGATCTCGGCCCAGGTCCCCCCGCCGCTTCTTTCGCAACCCACCCGCTGACTAGCGCCACCCACGGCACCCACGTGGCGACTGTCGACGAGGGGGACGGAGCCATCGTAGGCGCCCCGGCAGCGACGCCCCATTCAGGCGGGGACGTTCCCGCGGCTCCCAATGCGCCGCCGTACTGAGACGGCTCGGGTCCCCGCCGCGCCGACTCGGTGCCCCTATCCCCAACGTTGTGCCCCATCGATCCGTAGCCTGGGACCGCATGACCGAGAGGATCGGAGGACAAGGGGCTGGGCATGGGAGGGGGGGCGAGCAGGTTTGGGTCCGAGGAGGGCGGACTCCAAGCTGAGCCGACGTCGGACCGGGGCGGTAATTCGGGCTGATCGCCAAGGAGCCAGCCGCCGCACCAGCCGCAGAACCGAGCAGCGCCTGGGTTGTGCGCACCGCAGTGGCGACAAAAGTTCTCGACGACGGACACTTCGGCACCCTCCCTTTTTCCCCTGTAGGCGGGCTCTAAGAAGGCCGCGCTGGCCGTCCACTTTTCGATAGCCTCGTGATCCTATCAGCGGGACAATCTCGTGTCGCCTCCCCACGCCGTCCGAGGGGCCGAGGGCTTCGCACCGTGCGGGGGCGGCTGTCTGGTGCGCTGACAAAGGCGCCTGACTGCGCCCATGCTCCTCCATAATCTCCTCGCCGCTGTCGGCGTCCAAGCCCCGCTCCCGCTCCGGCTCCCCGGCCCAGTATACTTTTCTCTGAAACACGCGTTCTGTCCGGACAGGAGCGCCGCTTGGCCGTCGACCTTTCCCCTCCGCCCCTCGAGCAGACGAACGCGGCCGAGCCCACGGCCGGCGCCGAGCCGCCCTTCGGCCCGTCCCTGACGGCCGACGAGGCGTCGCTCCTGCCGACCAAGCTTCGTTGGACCCTGGTCGCCTGGTTCCGGCTCGCCGGCGACCACGCCCTGGCGGGGGAGATCCTCGACGGGCTGGAGGAGCGGAGCGGCGAGACGGCGCAGGCGTTGGAGGAGCGCGCCCGGCTGGCGCTGGTCGAAGGCCGAGCGGACGCGGCCCGCACCCTCTGGGAAGCGCGGGTCGACCGCAATCCGTCGCCGTCGGCCCGCGCCGGTCTGGCCCGGTTCCTCCTGGAGCTGGGCGATCCGGCCGCCGCCGCCGACCTCGCCGCCGAGCTCTGCCGCGACGCGCCCGAGCTGGCGACCGTGGGCGCCCTGGCGGCCGACGTGGCGCGGGCGTCGGGCGATCTGGCCACCGCCGAGGCCCACTACGAGGGGGTGCTGGCCGAGAAAGGGGAGACCCCGACCGCGCTGCTCGCCTTGGGTCGCCTGGCGATCCTCGACGGCCGGCCGGTCGAGGCCGCCGCCTTGCTCGATCGGGCGCTCGCCGCCGGCGCCGCGTCCGGCGCCCAGCTCGGCGCGGCGGCGGCCCTGGCCGACCTCTGCGACCGCCCGACGTTGGCCGGGTCGCTCCGGCTGCGGCTGGTCCGGACCGAGGCCG
>JBBSNJ010000291.1:0-5023 GCA_038232775.1 Thermomicrobiales bacterium | reverse complement strand
TACGCCGCCGCGCTGGCGCTGCTGGCCTACGCCGGCCTCCAGGGGTTGGCCCGGCGCCGGCCGGCGCCGGGCGTCGTGGCTCTCGCCGCGGGGGCGGGGTTGGCGCTCGGCCGCGCCGCGCTCGAACCGCTGCGGCTCGACGCCGGGGCTGGGTTCGTCGATGGCGGCTTCGTGGGTTCGCTCGCGCTCGCCGTGCTCGCCCTCGCGCTGCTCCAAGGCCGACTCCTCGGTGGGTACCGGCGGACCGGCGCGGCGCTGGTACCCTCGCAGCCCACGCCGCGGCCGGTGCCACCGTGGGGGAAGGCGCGCTGAGGGCGTTTGGGCAGACGAGGCCCGTCTGGCGGGTCGCCGGCTGGCGACCCCGGCGCCGCGCCGGCGGGGGTAGTGCTCGCGGCGCCGCGGGGAGGGAGCGTCCCGACGATCGGGGCCCGGAGGAGGGAAGACGATGGCGAACCAAGTGGCGCGATCAGGTGGCCTGCTGCTCCTCAGCGCGCTGCTGGCCGTGCTGGCCGGCAACGCGCCGGCGGAGATCGCGACCGCGGCGCCGCCGACGGCGACCGTGGTCGGCGTCGAGCAGCTCGAGATTCGCTCCTGTCCGGAGGTCTCGTGCGGGGTGATCGCCCGGGCACCGCTTGGCGCGGCGATCACCCTCGAAGAGGGGGGCGAGGTGCCCGAGATGAGGGCCGCCGCCGCCCCCGCCGAAACGGAGTTTGCGGCGGCGGGGCGGTTCCTGCCCGTGACCTTCGACGGCAAGACCGGCTACGCGCCGGACCTGTATCTGGCGGTGGAACCCGCGCACGTCCCCTACCTCCGCCAAGGAGAGGAAGGGTGTCAGCGGGTCGCGCTGATCTTCAACGTTGGGATCGGCGAGGAGCCAGCGACCGGGATCCTCGATCTGCTGCGGGACGAGCACGTCCCGGCCACGATGTTCGTCATGGGTTGGTGGGCGGACGAGCACCCGGCGATCCTCCAGCGGATGGTCGACGAGGGGTACCCGATCGGGAGCCACGGTTACGCGCCGATCGAGCTGACCGAGCGGCCGGACGATGCGGTCGCCCACGACATCGAGCAGGCGGCGACGGCCATCGAGCACGCGACCGGGCAGCCGCCGCTGAGGCTCTTCACTCCCTATGCGGCGGCCATCGACGAGCGCGTCCGTGCGGTCGTGGCGGCGACGGGGTACCTCCCCGTCGGGTGGACGGTGCCGGCCGCCGACTACGGAGCGGACGCTACAGAAGTGTCGGTCTACGATCGGGTCATGGACGGCATCGACGACGGCGCGATCGTCGAGCTGCACCTGGACGGTCCGGCGAGCGCCGAGTCGACCGGGCGCGCCTTGCCCGGGATCGTCGCCGAACTCCGGGCCCAGGGGTACCGGTTGGTCACGGTTCCGGAGATGGCACAACCCTGCCCCGCGCCGAGCGCCGCGTCGACGTCGCCCGCGATCTGATCTGGAGGCCGGGGGTCGGGGGTCGGGGAGTGCTGGTAGCCGGGAGGGCGCCACCACTCGCGCGGCGCCTTGGTGGCAGAGGGTGGAACCCTGTGGCCCGCTCCGGCCCGTTACCGGGAGCGGCGGTGCTGATGGTTGTCGGCGATCCGGCGGTCGAGCTCCAGGGGGCAGATGCTGGAGTTCGTCCAGGCCGGATTGGCCGAAGCCGGGGTCGCGTTCGAGCTAGCGGGAACCGCCGATAGCGAACCCTTGGGGAACGCCCTGGATGCCGGCCGGGGGGAGTTCCGGGCCGAGGCGGGGAGCCAGCACGACGACGACCCCGCTCCATCCCCGCCCCGCGCGCGGCAGGCGCCCGACGGCGACCCGAACCCGAGGATCGGCGCGGCTGGCTCGGCGCCAGGACCGACGGTCGAGCGGGCGTCGGAGTTGCCCGCGGCCGGGACGGGGACGGTGCCCGCCGCCGCCGCGCGCCGCTAGTTCCGCACCGGGTAGCCCGCCTCGGCCAGCGCCGCCTCGATCTGGGTCCGCGAGACGCGGCTGGGGTCGAACGCGACGTCGATCTGCTTGGTGTCGGTGTCGGCACGTACCTGGCTGACCCCGGGCAGGTCGCCGACGGCCTCCTGGACGGTGGCGACGCAGTGGCCGCAGGAGATGGCGGGGGCGGTCAGGGTAGCCTGCTCGATCGTGGTGCTCATAGTGTGTCTCCGGGTGCTGCGACGGATGCGCCCTGCCCCAAACGGCGAGGACCACGCCATTATACCCCATGAGGGTATATCTGGGCGGGGTTAGGCGGCGCCTCGGTCGTTTCCGGAGGGCGGGGCGGCGGGGTCGGCGCCGGGACGTTGGGTCAGGCGAGGACCAAGACGGCCGCCTGCTCGCCAACGCGGAGTCCGGGCTGTGGTTGGCGTTCGGGGCGCCGGCAGCGGCCCTTGTGGTTGGTCACAGTTGCATCGCCAGATTCCCCGCTCCCGGTGGGGACGATGCCCGCGCCGCCCGCCTCGGCGGCGCGGGACGACGCAGCCGTCGCCTCCGCCAGCGATCCATGGGCGATACGGAATCCGGGTGATCGCTTCGGCTTCCCCGGGAGCGGTCCTCACCCCTTGGGCGCCGCTCGGGGCGGGCTTCAGGGGTGTGCCCTCCCGCTGACTCGGGGACCGGAGGCGCGGTAAGGCGGCTCGTGGTGCGTCAACCGCGGTGCATTTGTAGGGGTGACGCAGGCGTCACCCGTCTACGGCCGGACTAGGCGAGGCATGCCTCGCCCCTACCGCGGGACGGGGGGCGGCAGCGGTGGGACGGCTTGCAGCTCGTGAGAATTAGTCCTATTATCGATCCAGCTCCGCGGGCCGCGTGGAGCGGACGAGTCCGCCGGGGCTGGAGCGAGGACGCTGATCGTGCGACGGGCGTGGGCCGGTTTTTGGGCGTGGTACGACCGCCACTACGCGCTCAACCTCGCCATCACGGCCGTGCTCTTCGCCCTCCAGCTCGTCCACCTCTATTGGCTGTCGGCCGACATCGTCGCCGAGCGGCTGGTCGGGGAGCGCTTCTTCCACCCGAGCGGAATCGTGCAGGCACTGATCCTGGTCGTCGACTACACCGAGATCCCGGCGCTGCTCGGCACGTCCCTCCTCTACCTCAACGAACTGCGCAAAGGCTGGTCGTGGAAGAGCCTGGCCTACCTGCTCTTCCTCAACTCGCAGTGGCTGCACATCTTCTGGATCACCGACGAGTTCGTCGTCGGTCGGTTCGGCGAGGCGGGGTCGGCGCTGCCCGTCTGGCTGGCCTGGGTCGCGATCGGGATCGACTACTTGGAGCTGCCGGTGATCTTCGACGTGCTGCGGCGCCTCGGCAACACCCGCCGCCGCGGCGAGCTGCGCACCGGGAAGGTCGTGGGCGGGGGGGGCGACTGACCGTCCGCCGCCGAGGCACCTGAGGTCAAGCGGGGGCGCCTGCGGTGCCGGCCCTCGGCCCCGGCCTTCCGGTCCCCCTCGCTCCGGCCGTTGGGGGTAGCGCGGGGGAAGGGGGGGGCCGCTTTCGCCTGGAGGCGTCGGGGGGGGGTCGAGGGCAACGCGACGGCGGGGCGGGGTTGGGGGGTGGGGCGCTACGGGATCACCGTCACGGCGGTCCCGATCGGCGCCCAGTCGTAGAGCCACGCCGCGACCTCGAGCGGCAGGTTGACGCAGCCGTGGCTCATCGGGGTGCCGAAGTTGGTGTGCCAGTAGGTGCCGTGGAGGGCGTTGCCGAGGTCGTCGAAGTACATCACGTCGGGGACGTCCGGGACGAAGTAGTCCTCGTTGCTGATCGTCCCTTGCATGTCCTGGATCTCGTACTTGGTGAGGATGCTCCAGCGACCGATGGGAGTCGTCGTCTCGACCACCTCGGCCGTGCCGGTGCTGACCAGGGAGGAGACGACCACCTCGCCCCCCTCGTAGGCCCACATCGCCTGTTGCGAGAGCGAGACGACGATCTCCTGGTAAGCCCCCTGCTGCGGCCCCGGTCCGTAGCTCCCGACCGACCAAGGGGTGACGAGCAACTCCGTCCCGAGCGTGGGGTCATCCCCGCTGTCCGGTTCGGACCCCGGGGTCAGGACCGGTTCCTGCGCCGGAGCCGGATCTGGAGCTGGGGACGGAGCCGGAACTAGCTCGGGTTGGGCCACGGGCTCCGGCTCCGGGGGGGCGACGAAGAGCGCTTCGTCGTACATTGGCACCTCGTGCGGACGCTCAACCCGCTCGGTAGCGAGCCCCAGGCGGGCGGCGGCGGCCGTGCCCAGCGGCAGCGGCGCCACCACTCCCCCCTGGAGGCGCAGGGCGCCGTTCTCGAAGTACTGGAGCCAGGAGCCGTCGGCCGCCCGGTAGGCTTCGGTCAGTGGCAGACCGAGCCAGCGCTCCTGGTCGGCTTCCCGCCAGAACGCGCGGAACGCCCCGCGGACCGTGTGGCCGGTCTCGGCGAAGCCGACGCAATCGGACGCCGACGGGCCGCAGGCGGTCCGCCGGGCGGCCGCTTGGAGCGCCCGGGACGGGCGCTCCGTGCGCGTCGCCTCGTATGCCTGGCGCCCGAGATCCAGCACCTGGACCCGCGCCCCAGCCGCTGCGTCGGGCAAATAGACGAGGGCCGTGTTCTGGTAGTACTGGACGGTCTGTTCGGACTCGGCGTCGGCCGCGTAGCCCGTCTTAACCAAGAATTCTTCGGTAATCGGATCGCCGAAGATGCCGGAGTGGTCGCGCCAGGCCTCGAGAAAGAGGCCGTCGGCGGTGTGCCCGGTGCTCGGCAGGTAGACGGTCCGGGGTGGCGCCCAGTGCTCCGCCCGGGCGGTCGCCGGTAGCGCCGCGCCGACGAGCACGAGCACCAAGCTCAGGAGCGGGAGCGGTCCGGGCCATCGGGTGGGCCGGGAAGGGTGGGTACCGCGGCCGGTCATCGCTGATCATCCTCCGTGTCGGATGCGCCGCCTCGGTGTCGGCGTCGGTGGTTGGCGGGGTGGCGGTGGGCGAGCGGCGCGTGCCGCCCGGCGCCGGTGGCGCGGCTCGGGGGCCGGATGAACTACTGGTCGACTCGACGGGGAGGCGGGCGGCACCGGCG
>JBBSNJ010000290.1:0-5029 GCA_038232775.1 Thermomicrobiales bacterium | reverse complement strand
GGGGGCCGACTACCGCGAGCCGTGCGGTTCGTGTCTGCCCCGCCAGGCGCCGACTTGGCGGTAGGCGGCGGCGAGCGGCGAGCGGGGAATTTTCTGTAGGACGCTCGTCCGCTCGGCGGCCGACTCCGCCCCCTTGACCGAGAGCGGTACCGCCGGCAGCAGCTCGAGATCGGGGAACTCTTCGGCCAGCGCCGCCAGCATGTCCGCCGCCAAGCGCGACGAGTGGTGGACCTTGGTCGGCAAGAAGCCCTGCACCCGCAGACCTGGATTCAGGCGCCGCACCCGGCCGACGGTGTCGAAGAGGCGCCGCAGGACCATCAGCGAGAGCGGGTGCGGCTCGATCGGGACGACCAGTTCGCCGGCCGCGACCAGGATGTTGACCGAGAGCACGTTGAGCGCCGGGGGGGAGTCGATCAGGACGAAGTCGTAGCCGGTGAGATCGGCGGCGCGGAGCCGGTAGTCGAGCTGCCGCTCCCGCTCGAGGACGTTGAGCAGCTCCAGCTCGGCGGCGGCCAGGTCCGGGTGGGAGGGGACGAGCCGGACGCCGGGGATGGTCGTCGCCACCGCGACCTGCTCAACGCCGAGCCGTTCCTCGAGCAGCAGATCGTAGATCGAGCGGTCGAGGGCGGCGACGTCGACGCCGATCGCCATCGTCAAGCTAGCCTGGGGGTCCATGTCCAGCGCCAGCACCCGCTGGCCCCGCTCGGCCAGGGCGGCGGCGACGTTGAGAGTCGAGGTCGTCTTGGCGGTACCGCCCTTCTGGTTGAAGAAGGCGACGACGCGGGGATCGAGTCGGACGGCGTCGGTGGACGGTCGTGGCAGTGGCATTGAAGAGGAACCCCCTGCCGCCCCAGCGGTCCGGGCGCGGCGCGCTGCGGAAGGCGCGGACGAGGGGAGTGTACGTACGTCGGAGAGGATAGCACGGGGGTTGACGGTCAGGCAAGACTGAGTTCTGCGGTTCATTGGTCCACTGCTGTTCGAACTGGCTCCGGCGCCGCCAAGGGCCGAGCGCCCGGTGGGTCGGCGTCGCCGTCCTTGGGCTTGATCAACCAGCGCCCGCTGCCGGAGAAGAATCGGCGATCCAGGACTGGCACGTTTCTCGCTGTGTGGCGTTGACACGCCTCGTGCTGCGCGGCGAGGCCGAGATTGGTGCGCCACGCTCTGACTCGAGGAGATCGTGACGATGGACGATCATCGATTCGATCTGCTGGCTAAGTTGGTCGCCAAGACGAAATCCCGCCGCCGGTAGGGACTTGTATTGACCTTGCAAGCGATCCGGAAAACTGCGGAGAGTGCTTCAACGGGGGCGAGGAGGATACGCGATGCATCGATGGTGTCTGTGACCCGTCTCCAGTGGTGTAAGGCGGCTTTGGGTTCGCTATCTGCGGAGGTGAATGCGTTGATGTCGGACTCGATCTCAACAATCGCGTTCAGTGCGGCAACGTTCGCGGTCCAATGGAGGCTTGTATCGGCAGTAGATGCGTCCCGCCGGGGACGGCCACGTGTCGGGAGGACTTGACTGACTGTGACGGGGCCTGCTGAGCTCTGGTCCGAGGCCGATGGGCTCGGTCTGCGTCGCCAGCTCGCGCCCGAGGCATGAGTTCGGTCGCCGTCGGTGGATGAAAAAGGAGCGCGCGATGCCTCGGATCGGCCACCTTGTCCCGCTCGTCGTGATCGTGATTTCGATGAGCGTGGCGACCGGCGCCGCGGGCCAGGACGGCACGCCGGATGCCGCGCCAGTCGCGCCCCTGCCGGAGGCGTGCACCGTCGCCGCCCGCTCACGGGAGGAGGCATGCGGACGATCTCGGAAATGCGACCACCGTCCGAGACTTGCTGATGTGGATTGTCTGGATTGTTCGATATTGAGGTCGGTCACGAGGAGGTCGGGCGGGTTCGATGTGATTCGTCGTCTCCGGGCGGAATACAGCGGTTCTGGCGCCAGCGACTCTCCTTCGAGCTGGCGCCTTGCTCGGCTTTCGGGAGTGATACCGACTCCGGGTTATTAATTGCGTTTGCCGGGGAGATGGCCTCACCCCCGGCCCCTCTCCCGCCGCGGCAGGAGAGGGCAGCCTTCCGCTGCCGGTGCATCGTGATTCAGCCGGATTCCGTACGAGCCTCCCCTCTCCCGCGCACGGGAGAGGGCGCTGGGGGTGAGGGCGGCCGTTGGTCTAGCCCTCGTCGATGATGCCCTGCTCCGTCAGGAAGGCGCGGGCGACGTCGCCCGGCTCTTCGCCCTCCTGGTCGATTTGCAGGTTGAGGCCGGCCATCGTCTCGTCGTCGATCAGGCCCGCCAACTGGTTGAGCGCTTCGCCGATCGCCGGGTCCTCCTCCAGCAGCTCCTGGCGGACGACCGGGGCGGCGACGTAGGGCGGGAAGAAGCCGAGGTCGTCCTCCAGCGTCACCAGCCCCAGCGCCGGGATCCGGCCGTCGGTGGCGAAGGCCGAGATGACGTCGACCTGATCGGAGTCGACCGCCTGGTACATGATCCCCGGATCGAGGCCGACCGCCTCGGCGAACTGGAGGTCGTAGGTCTCCGTCAGGCCCGGGAGGCCGTCCGGCCGGGTCAGGAACTCCTGGGTGCCGCCGAAGGTCAGGTCGCCGGCGATCGCTTGCAGGTCGGAGATGGTCTCGACGCCGAGCTCGGTCGCCTGCTCCTCGCGCATCGCCAGGGTGTAAGTGTTGTTGAAGCCGAGGGGATCGAGCCAGACTAGGCCGAACCGGCTCCGGTACTCCTCGCGGACCCTGTCGTAGACGGCGGCGGCGGTGTCGGCCGGCACCGGCGAGGCGGCGGCGGTGCCGGCGACCGGGGTCGCGTCGGTCAGCGCCAGGTCGAGGATCGCCAGCAGGCCGGTGCCGGTGTACTCGGCGTAGGTGTCGATCTCGCCGTTGAGCAGCGCTTCGTGGACGACGGCGGTGCCGCCCAGGTTCAACTGCCGCTCGACGTCGTAGCCGGCGTCCTCGAGCAGAGCGGCGAGCATCTCGCCGAGGAGGACCTGCTCGGTGAAGTCCTTCGAGCCGACGGTGATCGTCGGCGCGTCGTCCTGGGCCGAGCTGGCAGGCAGCATCCCGACCATCAGGCCGAGGGCGATCAGCAGCGACCACCATGGACGGTGGCGGGCGCCGAACCGGCGCAACGGGGCAAAGGGCGTCGTCATCCTTGGTCCTCCTTTATTGGGACAACGGGGCCGGCGGCGTCGCCGGTCGTCCCCGAGTATGACAGCTCCCGGCCGGGCGCGGGGAGCCGGCGGCTGGGAGCCGTGGTAGGCGGCGGGTTCGGACCGATGGCGCTAGCCGGTTCCCGCCGGTCGCAGCCCGGCCGGCACGACCAGGCGGCGGAGGCGGCCGAGCCCGATCTCGGCCGTCATCGCCAGCAGCGCGACCGGGACTGCCCCCGCCAGCAGGACCGGCGGATCGACCATCGCCAACCCCTGCAGGATCAGGTCGCCGAGCCCGCCGCCCCCGATGTAGGCGGCCAGGGTGGCGACCCCGATGTTCTGGACGGTCGCGGTCTGGACGCCGGCGAAGATGACGGGGCTGGCCAGCGGCAGCTCGACGAGGAAGAGGCGCTGGGCGTTGCTGGTTCCCATCCCCCGCGCGGCGTCGACGACCGCGCGATCGGCGCCGCGCAGCCCGATGTAGGCGTTGAGGAAGATCGGCAGGATGGCCCGGATCGTCAGCGCGAAGAGGGAAGGCCGGAAGCCGATGCCGAGGAACGGCAGCGTCAGCCCGAGGATCGCCAGGCTGGGGATCGTCTGGCCGACCGCCGCCAGCCAGGTCATCGGCTTGGCCAGCGCCTCGATCCGGCTGCAGACCACCGCCAGCGGCAGGGCGACCGCGATCCCGATCACGACCGAGAGGAGGGTCAACTGGACGTGCTCGCCGAGGAGCCGGAGGAATTGCTCCGGGTGCTCCCCGATGTACTCCAGGAAACCCAGCGGATCGTCGAGCATCGGTCTCCCTCACCCGCCGCTGGCGATCGGCCCCTGGTCGCCGCCAAAGATCCGACCGAGCCGCGCCAAGCCCCAATCGGCCGCCAGCGAGAGGAGGGAGGCGACCAGGGCGCCGGCGATGATCCGCTCGAGCCGGGCCGGCCCGGTCAGCCGGATGCCGTCGAAGATGAGCCGCCCCAAGCCGCCGGCCCCGATCGCGGCGGCGACGGTCGCGATCCCGACGGCGGCGACCGTCGCCACCCGGACCCCGGCCAAGATGACCGGCAACGCCAGCGGCAGCTCGACCAACAGCAGTCGCTGGCCGCCGGTCATCCCCATCCCGCGGGCGGCGTCGAGCGTCGCCGGCGGCACGCCGTCGATCCCCGCCACCGTGTTGCGGACGATCGCCAGCAGCGAGTAGAGGACGAGGGCCACGGTGGCGGTCGTGACGCCGATCCCGGTGTAGGGGATCAGGATCGCGAAGAGGGCCAGGCTGGGCACGGTGTAGAGGACGCCGGTGGCGTTGATCGCCGGCGCCTCGAGCCAGCGGAAGCGGGTGATCAAGACGCCGAGCGGGACGCCGATCAGGATCGCCAAGGCGACGCTGATCGCGACCAGACGGAGGTGCTCGCCGGTCAGTACCAACACTCGGTCCGGATGGTCAATCAGGTAGCCCATTGGCCGCCTCCGTCGCTGGCGGTTGCCCGTCGGCGGCGATCGTCTCGCCGAGCAGCAGGGCGAACCGCCGATAGGTGAGATAGCCGTTCGGGCGGCCCGCCTCGTCGCTGACCCAGAAACCGTCGCCGGCCCCCGGTTGTCGCCGCGCCAGCTCGGGCCCGACCTCCGGGACCGGGAGCGCGCCGGGGAGGACGACGCCGTCGGCGGGAACGGCGCCGTCGGCTGGCGCCGCTAGCTCGGCCAGGGTGGTGTAGCCGAGCGCTCGCAGGCCGCGGTCCTCGCCGACGAAGGCGGTGACGAACGGGGCGGCCGGCCGCCGCAGCAGGTCGGCCGGGGTCCCGTTCTGGACGATCCGCCCGTCGGACATCAGCGCGATCCGGTCGGCGATCAGGAACGCCTCGCCGATGTCGTGGGTAACGAAG